>JAEDFN010000049.1 GCA_016292775.1 Paludibacteraceae bacterium | reverse complement strand
TTTTCTCGCGGTTTACTTTGAGGAAGAGTTTCCCCTCTATGAACTTCGCTATACTATCGCATACTCTTTCAGCCGCCCTCGGACTATGCGCTTCCCGCTATCGGGGCGCGCTCGGGACTTTCACCCATTAGATTATGCCCATGTCGAGCGAACCAAGAAAAAGGGACTGACATCAACAAAAAAATGTCAGCCCCCTTTATTTATATATCTCTGATAATAAATCTATTCAAAAAACCTTACAATTTATGAATCACTTTCAATAATTGCTCTCCAAGGCCGATAGTATATCCTTGCGAAGCAAAAACTACGCGATTAAAAGTATCACCGATAATCACCATAGGCAGGATATCGGAATTTTTATATTTCATTTCCTCGGCAATCTGCTTTTGGATAGCACCATCGATATCGATACCGAAAGTGATATTAGCAGGGAGGCCTTCGAAGTCCAAAAAACGGAATTTAGCATACTCCTCTTCACTTCCGAAAAGAAGAATCATCTGACGATTCCATTTCTCCAATTCATCGGCAGCCAAAATAATATCTTTCAAGGCGTGATTTGTAGGCTCTTGCCCAACTCCAAGCACCGCCACTACATAATATCCGCGACCTGTAGTGGAAAGG
Source organism: Paludibacteraceae bacterium (assembly GCA_016292775.1). GTDB lineage: Bacteria > Bacteroidota > Bacteroidia > Bacteroidales > Paludibacteraceae > Aphodosoma. The sequence continues at coordinate 11,718 of JAEDFN010000049.1, read as the reverse complement.
ATAGATACCGGAGCTTCGGAATCGACAGGCTTGTATTTCGACTCGGAATTGAAATTACCAATCACTTGTACATCGTCGGTACTTTCTCGCATTACGAGTTCTACATTTGTAGTATTATTCTCATTGATAGCAAAGCACTCCAGCGAGGCGAGCACCCCACCATTAGCAAGGCGAGTACCGGATACCATCAGATAATTACCACAATCCAAATTAGTACCATTTTTCAATAAAGAGCTCCAAGTAGGCACCTCTTCTTCATCGTAATTAAGCAGACGTAACGACCCTTCATCAGTAACTTTAGAGAGGGTAAAATGGTAATAATATTTAGGGTCCGGCATAAAATCGGAAGGGGAATAAGAGGCAACCAAAACTCCCTGAGGCACCTCTACGGTAACCGACTCCGAGAATTTCACATCTACAAATTTATTCTCGCTATAGAATTGTACCTTACCGGTAACGATATCTATTCGAGCCGGGATGCCAAAGCTACGTGCCATAGAAACGAAAAATATATCTCTACTAAGTGCATCTGCTCTACGAGATTTCCACACGCCCATCGGTTGAATAGGCGCACCACCTTTATTACATTCCGAATCTACCATAACATTTGCGGCTACCCAGCTGACCAATGCCATAGGGTTTGTAACAAAAGAATCTTTTTGCTCTTCTGAAACCACATTGGCAAAGAAAGACTTATAAGCCGTTATCATCTCATTGGCAACACGTGGATTACGGATATATTCAGAAAATATTTCATCAGGATAGAGAGTGGTATTAAGTTGTATATGGTCGTTTAACACCTCTAAAGAGACATCTCTCAAATCTTTTGCCGACACGGTATTAAGCAATTCTATACCCCCTTGTTTTAATTCCGGAGAAATCAATCCGCTTAAGAAGTCGCATATAGTGGCATAATTACCGCGAGAAGCCACAATAATTTTTTCTATCAAGTCAACCTCTAATCCCTCTTTTAATGCGAACTCGGCAATTTCTTCTTTACTCATAAAAGAGGCTATATAAGCATTACGAATAGAATCTTCTATTGCAAAACGGCGGTTGTTTTCAGCGCGTTGTTCGGGAGTTACCTCAGGTAGATTGGCGTTTTCTACAGGAGGAACAAGAGTCAGTTCTACACTATAAGTGCTGTTTTTATCTTTATCCAACACTACAGTCACATCGGCATCTTCTTTGAAAGAGACCTGTTTAAATCCATAAATACCATCTTTAGAAGCCCACACTACAAGGTCACCCTTCCCTGCCATAAGAGAAGTTTTTCCGTTAGCATCAGATATTTTTGTAGCAATAGAATAGAGTTCGGCATAATTATATAGTTTAAACTCCACCTTAGCATCGGGCACCGGGTTGTTGAAAGAATCAACCACTGTGATATTTACTGTAGAACAAGGGGCATAATTATCGATAATATTAATTTCGGTAAAATTGGAAGATTTATACACCACATCTTCAGGACCGGAATAGTTTCCGAAAACTTTTGTATGCATAAGCATACCCCTTGAAGCAGGGGCATTAAACCAAGCGAGGTTCAGCACCGGTTCCGGTTCGCAAGCGCCGAGGAAATACCATTTTCCATCAACCCACACCTCTACCCAAGCGTGGTTATCATCGGTATGAGCCCAACGAGGGGTATACACCTGACGTGCCGGAATACCCACTGCACGGAAAGCTGACACGGCAAAAGTCGACTCCTCTCCACACCTGCCATAGGCTGTTTTTAACGACGCCAAAGGCGAACTCGTACGAGAGTCGGAAGGGGTATAAGTTACCTTTTCATGGCACCAATGGTTAACTTCCAACACAGCATCATACAAAGATAAATTCTTCACTCTATCTTTTAATTCCGAGTAAAACACCATACGGCAACTGTCGAGATTTTCGTTATTCACACGAAAAGGGAGAACGAAGTGCATAAATTCTCGGTCGGGAATAGACTCTCCCCAAGGCATTTCTCTGCGGGCTTTAAGAGCATAATCTACATTTTGTAGCACAAATTCGCCGCTATAATCGGCAACATCACACATCGGCATATAGGCGTACAAGAATTTCATTGCCTTACGTTGCTCTTCCGTCATCTTTGTGTCGAAAATAGCAAACAAATTTTCTCCTTGATTCCAACTTGCCACACGAGCGTTAAAATCTTTTTCAACTTGTTCAAAATCAACACCTTGCTGAGTAGTATTACAAGCCGAAAATAAAGTTATAGTCAAACAAAACAGAAAAAAATAAAATTTATTCACGATATATAATTTTTTGGTTATACACAATTAAATAATACTCTTATACTCTGTATCGGACATATTCATACGGATACGCCAATATTCGGGATATAGGTTATTACATCTATTACCGACGTTTTTTACAAACCCGAGAGGAACATTATTAAAAGCAACGCACACATAACCCTTTTCAACACCTTGAAGTACAATAGCTTCTCGACGTAAAAAAGCGAGTGCCGTTTTATAATCAACATTTACAATATTGAAAGCATCCCTCTTCAACTCTTCCGACAAAGCAAGAGCATGATGAGGTATTAGCGAAGAAGATTTACCGGTAATAACGGTAGCAACGGGCACACCAAATGAAAGAAATTTAAAAGCACCGCACATCATATTCGTTACTAATGGGTAATAATCTTTATCTACAGCATAAACCACATTATTCTCCACGATAGTCTTATACCTGTCGGGATTATCAATCCATTCGAGGGCATTTTTACAAGAAGGGGGCAACTGTTTAATGCTCTTTATATTAATAGTGGAGCACGTAGATTTTTTCCTAACTACAGAGATAAAGAACCCTTCACCACGCACTTTATGAGGTAAGAATCTGCATCCGAAATCAGTAACCGTTACACCCCAGGAATCATCAGGATTCAAAGGCAAATATTCGGCATCAAAATCATTTATCAGCCACTCTACATTACGTTCATTTTCAAGGTCGTTAAAAGTACAAGTACTGTAAATAAGGATACCGTTTTCCGCCAGGCATTGCCAAGCATTAGACAGGATTTCGCGTTGGCGATCAACACATTTATGCACATTATCGAGGCTCCACTCATCAATAGCGACATCATCTTTACGAAACATACCCTCGCCCGAGCAAGGTGCATCAACAACAACGACGTCGAAAACGCCTTTTAGTTTTGCAAATTGCTGTGAAGAAGCATTGGTAACGGCGCAGTTAGGGTTTCCCCATTTCAATATATTTTCCGCAAGTATATTAGCGCGTTGCGGCACATATTCATTAGAAATAAGGAATCCATCATTATTTAAGAAATCACTGATAAGAGTAGACTTTCCGCCCGGAGCTGCACACAAGTCAAGAACGAGGGCATCACTTGAGGCATATTTCTCAAGAGCAAAGAGGAGGAACATCGAAGAGGCCTCCTGCACATAATAATTACCCGCATGGAAAAGCGGATCAAGAGTAAATTGTGGTCTTCCGGACAAGTATCTACCTGTCTTACACCACGGCACGATATCGTCTACGTCTGTACTGACCCCCTTTTTCAGGCGAATACTGACAGCCGGAGGGAGTGAAACAGCATCTAAAAAAGCGGAATAATCATCAGGAAAAAGAGTTTTTATCTGCTCTATAAATAGCTGTGGAAGTTGTTTTTCAGACATTATTTTTTACTCAAAAAAGTTTTATACACTACGTTACTACATAGACTTAAGCTGTTCTATCTCTTCATTTTGGATTTCCCACTCATACATTTTTTGGTCGAGCAGATGTTTTTTTGAATTATATTCCTTTACGAGAGACTCCGAAGAATTACCTTCAGCAAATTTTGCCTCAATATCAGCCAATAAATTTTCCAATTGTTCTATTTCCTTTTCGGTATCGGCAATAGAGCGTTCTATTTTCTTTATTTTTTTAGACAGTTCTTTCCTTGCTTCGTATGCTAATTTATTCTCTGAAGGGGTGTTATCCTGCGACTTACATTCAGTAGTAACGGCACGTCGCTCTATCTCCTTAAGGTTATCAATTTTCTTCTCTTCGAGGAATTCTTTAATACCGCCGAGATGCAGTTTAACCTTATGATTAGCAAACTCATAGACCTTATTAACAAGCCCATCGAGGAAATCTCTGTCGTGACTGACGAGGATAACGGTGCCGTCAAAAGCACGGATAGCCTCTTTGAGCACATCTTTAGAGCGCATATCCAAGTGGTTTGTAGGCTCATCGAGGATTAATAGATTTGCCGGTTCAAGGAGTAATTTAATCATAGCCAAGCGACTACGCTCGCCACCGGAGAGCACTTTGACCTTTTTATCAGAAGCGGCACCACCGAACATAAAAGCACCGAGAATATCCCGGATTTTAGTGCGTATATCCCCCACGGCGGCATAATCTACAGTTTCAAAAACGGTAAGATTTTCGTCAAGCAAAGAGGCTTGATTTTGAGCAAAATAACCTATTTTTACGCCATGACCTAACTTTAATTTACCGCTATATTCCACCTCATTCATAATACATTTAACGAGAGTGGATTTACCCTCACCATTTTTACCGACGAAAGCCACTTTCTCGCCACGAGAAATTTGCATATCGATATTATCGAGTACAAGCAAGGAGTCGTATTTTTTTGTGAGAGCCTCGATATCAACAGGTAATACGCCGCTATGAGGTGCAGGAGGGAATTTTAGTCGAAGCGCGGAGTTATCCTCTTCATCCACTTCAATACGTTGTAATTTTTCCAGTTGCTTAATACGGCTTTGCACCTGTACAGCCTTAGTGGCTTTATATCTGAAACGCTCAATAAAATCCTCGGTATCGGCAATCATTTTTTGCTGATTTTCAAAAGCTCTCAACTGTTGTTCACGCTGTTCCGCTCTCAATTCCAAATACTTGGAATAATTCGCCTTATAATCATAAATTCTGCCAAGTGAAATTTCGATAGTACGAGAAGTTACCGCATCCAGGAAGGCTTTATCATGACTTACGAGCAAGAGGGCACTTGATGAAGAAGCGAGGAACTGCTCCAACCACTGTATTGACTCGATATCGAGGTGGTTTGTAGGCTCGTCAAGAAGCAGGATATCGGGATGGGAAAGGAGTATTTTAGCCAATTCAATACGCATTCTCCAACCGCCACTAAATTCCGAAGTATTTCTGTCGAAATCCGTTCGCAGAAAGCCAAGCCCCAATAAAGTTTTCTCAATTTTCCCCATCATATTATGCGCTCCCATAATAGAAAGTCGCTCATTATACATGGCAACGGCCTCGATAATATCATTATATTCTTGCGAATCATAGTCGGTACGAGAGGCGAGTTCGTTGTTGAGTTTATCCAGAATAGCTTGAGTATCAAGAAGTTTAGAAAAAGCACTCTTCACATCTTCAAGTACCGTTTTCTCGTCCTTAACAAGCAAATGTTGTGGTAAATAGCCGATGGTGGCGTTTTTAGGTATCACTACCCTACCGTGAGATGGCTGTTGTAAGCCGGCAAAAATTTTCAGCAACGTAGACTTACCTGCCCCGTTTTTACCAACAAGGGCAATTTTTTCTTTCGGATTGATAAGGAAAGAGATGTCTTCGAATAATGGAGTTCCGGTAAAATCTACTGTCAGATTTTCTGCTGCAAACATATATAAAATAGTTATTTATCTGTTAATAATAATTCCTTAGCGGCATTGACAGCAGCTTGAGTAGGATTTTCACTTGAAAGCATTTCCGCTATTTCCAATAATCGTTGTTCATCATTAAGAGGGATAATTTTTGATAAAGTATCTTTGTCATCATCCACCTTATAAACCTTAAAATGGGTAGTACCCTTAGCGGCGATTTGAGGCAGGTGAGTAATTGCAATCACCTGAATATCAGATGATAAAGATTTCATCATCTCACCCATACGTTGTGCAACGAGACCGGACACACCGGTATCTATCTCATCAAAGATAATAGTGGCGATATCTTTTGTTTTAACTATCAACGATTTAATAGCCAGCATAACGCGAGATATTTCACCGCCGGAAGCGATAGAGGCGATAGGGCGAAGAGGAGCATTCTTATTAGCGGAAAAAAGGAACGACACCTCATCATGTCCGTTTACTGTATAATTATCAGCTTTACAGATATTTACCTCAACATTAGCGTTATTAATACCGAGGTAAACGAGTTTTTCTCTCAGCTCTTTTTCTATTAAATCTTTAACCGAAAGGCGGGAATCGGAGAGGGCATCAGCAGCAGTAATCATAACTTTTTCCGCCTCTTTTAGTTGCATTTGTAACGCCTTGATATCATCATCAAAAGAGTCGATACGGGCCAATTTTTCGGCAAAAGCATTATATATAGAAATCAATTCCTCGCAAGAATTGACATTATGTTTATGCTCTAAAGAGTATATAGTATTCAATCTTTCTTCAACCAGGAGTTTGCGTTGCGGGTCGTAATCCGCATTGTTAAAAGCGCTGCTCACATCGGCGGCAACATCTTTTAAGTCGATGATTGCAGAGTTTAACCTGCCATAAATATCGGCAAAATCCTTATCGAAATCTGCTATTTTTCCGAGGTTTTGTTCCGCTATTTTGAGTTGAGCAATAGCTGCATCATCATTAGAAAGTATAGCATCCGCCACTTGAAGGGCGGACTTAATATCCTCGATATGAGAAAGTTTTTCGAGTTCCGCTTCCAATTCCGTTTGTTCATCAGCACGAATATCAGCCTCATGAAGTTGGTTAAACTGAAACTGGTTATAATCCTTTTCAGCGAGCCATTTTTCGGCATTTTCCTGAAGAGTATTCAGCTGTTTTTTTATTTCGGAATAGTGATTAAAAGCGGATTTATAATCGGAAACAAGCGAAGTATTACGAGCAACAGCATCCACAACCTTCAGTTGAAATAGCGAATTATTAAGGAGAAGGTTTTCGTGTTGTGAGTGAATATCAATAAGATGAGAAGTAACAGAGCGCAGTTGCTGTTGATTAACGGGGGTATCATTAATAAAAGCGCGGGACTTTCCTGCGGAGGTAATTTCACGACGAATAGTGCATTCATCGGCATAGTCGAGGTCAAGATCATCAAAAAGAGATTTCAAATTGCCGGAAGATACATCAAAAATCGCCTCGACAACGCATTTATTTGCGCCATTTCTAATAGCCTTATAATCAGCTCTATCGCCCATAACCAAGGCAAGAGCCCCCATAATAATCGATTTTCCGGCACCGGTTTGCCCTGTAATGACATTAAAACCCGGTCGGATATCAAGATTTAGAGTGTCGATAATAGCGAACTGACTAATATATAGATGTTTTAGCATTGGTAATTATTCTAAAATAAGGTTATATCTCTCCACAAGGGTAGGATTTACAGCAACAAGTATTTCATGCACATTTTTCTTCTCTTCGGAGGTGCCGAATTTTGAGAAGATATTAATCAACTCATCATTTTTAGCATTAAGAAATGCATTGATAAAAGCGGCACCCGGATATTTACGATTCATATCTCTAAGGATAGAAATATTTTCGGCTATTTTTGCTCTTGCATTATCCACATTTTTCGCCATATTATCCAGTGCGAGACGATGATAAACATAATAGAAATCGCGCAATCCTGAGAAGCTATCGTTCATAATATCATTGATAAGAGAATATCTTGTGCTATTATCAGCGAAAGCCATTTTCCAACCGGCAGTTTCCGCATCATTAGTTCTTGATTGGCAAGAGTTTACAATTTGTTCTGCGGCAGTAAAAGCAGCAGTACCACCCAAGCGTGAGAAAGAGTCGAGGTCCAGACCAATAATCAGATAGGCATAATAAGCCAGCACTGCAGTGAGGTTTGAGTCGTAACTTGAGGTATTTAACTCGATAGGGTCGAACTCTCTATAAGTAAAAATTACCTTTTTATCGCGAGTATTTAGTAATCCTGTAGTATATGATGTGCCATAAACCGGGCGAGTGGCTTGTACTTGCAATTCACAAGTAAACACATCATTCTCGACAGAAGTAACCAAAAGCACGAAATTACAACTGATTTTCTCGTTATCGGCATATACGAGTTCGGTCCATTTTTGATTGTTAAGGAACTCAGTCACTGCACTTTGCAATGTAGAGAACACTTGTTTATTGACATCCGTCACAGAAGGGGCATTAACGGTAAAAGTACAGTTAAGCTCTTGAGCGCACAACGTGATTGACAGAAACGAGGCTAAAAAAATAGAGATTATTTTATGCATATAGAGTTAATTTCGTTAAGGATATCGAGGGCAACGAGTTTTTTCGACTTAAGAGGGAATCGTTTCATTTCGCCGGTATTACGTATGATAGTAATTTTATTGGTATCATATCCGAAACAAGCCTCTTTGTCGTTCAATGAGTTCAACACGATAAAATCGAGATTTTTTCTTCTCATCTTATCGATAGCGTGGGCCTCTTCATCGTTAGTTTCGAGGGCGAAACCGACAAGGAACTGATTATCTTTTTTTGCTTTTCCGACAGTGGCAGCGATATCGGCAGTGGGTTTCAGTTCTATAACCAGGTTATCCCCCTCACGTTTAATTTTTTTATCAGCAACGGAAATAGGGGTAAAGTCGGCTACAGCGGCACAAAGCACAGCACCATCGGCAGCGGGAAAATACTTCATTACGGCATCGAGCATCTGAGCGGCAGACTCTACCTTAACTACCATCACATTAGGGTTTACAGGTTTTATTTGCACGGGGCCCGAAACAAGGGTAACCTCATGACCTGCATCGGCACAAGCGTCGGCAATGGCATAACCCATCTTGCCGGAAGAGTAGTTACCTATAAAACGTACGGGATCGATTCGCTCATAAGTAGGCCCGGCAGTAATCAATATTTTCATATTTATCTTATTAAAAATCTGTATTATTCAAGAACTCAACGATATTTTCCGGCTCTTCCATTCTACCCTTTCCAACAGCACCACAAGCGAGTTCACCATAAGCAGGTTCAATAAAAGTCACCCCTACGGATTTTAATTTATCCATATTTGCCTGCACAATAGGGTGGGAATACATTTTATCGTTCATAGCCGGGGCAATGAAAACGGGTTTATCAAAGGCGAGGAATGTAGTAGAAAGGGCATCATCAGCGATACCGGAAGCGAATTTACCTATGATATTTGCAGTAGCCGGTGCAACAATCATAGCATCCGCCCAATCGCTATGTGACACATGCTCGGGATTCCACACTCCGACAGGCTCAAAAACTTCGGTATATACTTTGTTTCGAGAGAGAGTTTGAAGAGTAACAACGGTAATAAATTGTTGAGCATTCTTAGTCATCACCACTCTCACCTCCGCGCCGGCTTGGATTAATTGACGCACCAATTCGCCGCACTTATAGGCAGCTATTCCGCCGGAAATTCCTAATACTATCTTTTTGTTTTTTAACATATTACGATATAATAAAAATCTTTTGCCCGAAAAATAATTTCGGGCAAAAGAGATTATTCAAATTATAATTTTTTATATTTTTTCTCCAAATCCTCATCTGTAGCAGGTCTGATAGAGATGGCGCAACCACCGCCCGGAGCTAATTTGATTTTAGCGGAACTTTTATCAGTAACGATATAAGTATTTATTTCATAAGCTTTAGGATTAGCTTTCCAATCGGCATCGGGAGCGTCGGAATAGACTACAGCCACATATTTTGTTTTAGGGTCAAGAAAATCGAAATCGATTTTAGCTTTACGAGCATTTTCGTCAGTAATAGCACCTACAAACCAATTTCCCGACTTTTTACCTTGGCGAGCGATGGTAATATAATCACCTGGCTCAGCCTCAAGTATTTTAGTATCTTGCCAATCGCATTCCACATCCTTGATAAATTGGAAAGCATCGAGGTATTTCTCGTAATTTTCCGGCAGATCGGCAGCCATTTGCAAAGGAGAATACATAGTCACATACAGAGCCAATTGTTTAGCAATAGTAGTATGTACTTGACAAGGGTTACCGGGTTGGTAATGCTCCATTTTAATTTCGAAGATACCCGGAGTATAATCCATACCGCCGCCGAGGAGGCGAGTAAAAGGGAGGATTGTTTCGTGCTCAGGAGGGTTTCCGGCGCTCCAAGCATTGAATTCGTTACCACGAGCGGCTTCGCAAGCAAGGAGGTTAGGATAAGTACGGCAAAGACCTGTAGGGCGAACCGGCTCGTGAGCATCTACCATTATTTGCTTATCGGCAGCTTTTGCAATCACTCTGTTATAGTGATTTACCATCCATTGGCCGTCATGCATTTCTCCGCGAGGGATAATACGACCCACATAACCTGTTTTCACTGCCGGATATCCGTATCTCTTCATAAAGTCGAAAGCCTCATCGATATGGCGTTCGTAATTTGAAGCAGCTCCGGACGTTTCGTGGTGCATAATCATCTTCACACCACGTTGTGCGGCATATTGATAAATCTCATAGACGTCGAAATCCGGATAAGGAGTAACGAAATCGAACACATCCTCTTTCCAATTTCCTGACCAATCTTCCCAACCGACATTCCAGCCTTCAACAAGCACACCATCAAAACCGTGTTTAGCGGCAAAATCGATATATCTCTTAGCATTTTCGGTATTAGCAGAGTGGCGGCCATTAGGTTTTAAACTCTTCCAATCGGTGTCGGCGAGTTTGATATTCGGCTCATCGGCATAATTCCAAGAGCCACGTCCCGGCACATGCATTTCCCACCATATTCCAACATATTTCATTGGTTTAATCCAGTCGGTATCATATATTTTACAAGGCTCATTAAGGTTTAGAATCATATTGGAAGCGAGAATATCTTCAGCCTTTTCGGTAACCATAACAGTACGCCAAGGAGTATTACAAGGGGTTTGCATAAAAGCGGAAATACTATCTATCGGAGACGGAGCAAGAGCAGCCTCAAAAGTCTGTTTACGTCTATTGTATATCAACGCCATTGCGGGATAATCCACAAGAGCGGCTTCGAAGATATTGATATATAAGCCCTTGGAAGTTTTCATCATAAGTGGAGTTTGCACCCCGCGTTTATCAAACACCTTATGAGTAGAGATGCCTCTACCATCGCCCTCTTCCGCATTAATTTTAGAGAGCTTTGTGGTATAATAAAAATATTCGTTCGTATCGAAAGAGCCGGGAATCCAGAAAGCTGTATGGTCGCCGGACATTGCAAATTGAGTCAATTCTTTAAAAATACGGAAATATGCTAATTCCGGTTGACGCGGGAAAATATATCTAAAACCGAGCCCCTCATCAAAAAGGCGAAATTCAATTTTCATTTCACGCCCTGTAGATGGTTGTTTTAAAGAAACCAAACAAGCATTACAACGGTTGTAAATAGTGTCATACTGACCGAGAACGGGAGTCCAAAAATCGTTATATTCAGAAAATTTTACCTCTGATAATACAAAACCGGTACTGAGGTCCGGACCATCATATAAGTCAAAACCCATAATACTTTGCTCTACTACAGCCTTATCCTTAAACAAAAGGGAGTAAACCGGCACACTATCTTTGATATCAAAAATCAATTTAAGTTTTTGATTAGGAGACATAAGTGTAGTAGCAGAAATATTTACTACACATAAAACACTGAAAAACAATAAAACTAATTTCTTCATAATCTTGATTTTTATTACACAAATAATATGCAAAGGTAATAATATTATTTTATATAATCCACAACAACGGACCATTATTTCCTTCCCTACTCTCAACAAGCAACTGCAAAATTAGTGACAAAATTTGAAGAATAGCTC
>JAEDFN010000087.1 GCA_016292775.1 Paludibacteraceae bacterium | reverse complement strand
AAAAATAAAAAGATTAATAAATAACAATAATATAATTATGAAATTAAATATCAATAAGTTAGCATTGTTTTTGATAACGACGGTATTATTCTGTCAATCTGTTGTGGCAGCCGGTTATCAGCCTACTGCCGAGAATCTTAAAGCTCGAGAAGAGTTTGCCGGCCATAAATTTGGAATTTTCTTGCACTGGGGCATATATAGCACTTTTGCTCAGGGCGAGTGGTATATGCAAAATCGTGATGTTGATAAAGAGGAGTATGCCAAGGCGGCACGTGGTTTTTATCCTGCCTATTTTGATGCAAAAGAGTGGGTTAGTGCTTTTAAGAATGCCGGGGCAAAATATATCTGCTTCACTACTCGTCACCACGATGGTTTTTCTATGTTTGACTCTCAATTCACTGATTATAATATAGTTAAAGCTACTCCATTTCATCGTGACGTGCTTCGTGAACTTGTTGATGAATGCCGACGTCAAGGGTTGAAAGTGCATTTTTATTACTCTCATATAGATTGGACCCGTGACGATTATCCGATGGGACGAACCGGACGTGGTACCGGAAAGGACCCTGATAAAGCGAATTGGAAAAGCTATTATGATTTTATGAATAACCAACTTACTGAGTTGATTAAAAATTACGACCCTGATGCTATATGGTTTGATGGTTGGTGGGATCATGATGAGGATAAAACCCCTTTCAATTGGGAATTACCTGCTCAGTATCAGCTTATTCACTCTCTTAAGCCTTCTATCTTAATAGCAAATAACCACCATCAGACTCCTTTTGAAGGCGAGGACTTCCAGATTTTTGAGCGTGACCTCCCGGGAGAAAATAATGCAGGTCTCAGCGGCCAAGAGATTAGTCGCCTCCCTCTTGAAACTTGCGAGACAATGAACCGTATATGGGGGTATCGTGTTGAAGACCAACAATATAAGTCATTAAAACAACTTATCCATCTCCTTGTGGGTGCAGCCGGAAAAGGGGCAAATTTACTTATGAATATCGGCCCTCAAGCAAGTGGAGAACTCCCGGCTTTGGCTCTCGATCGTCTTAAAGAAATGGGCGAGTGGACAGCAAAATATGGTGAAACTATTTATGGTACTCAAATGGGGGATGTTACTACTCGCCCTTGGGGTGTTACAACCAAAAAAGGTAATAAACAATATGTTCATATCCTTGACCTTGAGGATAATACCCTTTTTGTGCCAATCAAAGCTAAAGTTATTAAAGCAGTAAATTTCGATACTCGTAAGCCCGTAAAATTCAAACAAACAAAAGAGGGTATTGTCTTTGAATTGGAAAAAGTTCCTACCGAAATAGATTATATTATAGAGCTCGAGATGAAGTAATGCCTGCTTTTGTTCGTATTTTTTGGGGACTTTTTTTGAGTTTTTCCCTGAATCATTTATTAAATTTTGATTTATAGAGCGATTTTGAGCAAAGGAAAATAAATTTGATTGGAGTAAAATATTTTTTTGCAGAGGAAGAATAATTTTTTGCAAAGGAAATTATTTCGAGTTAAACTTGTAATAGTAACAATCTGTGAAATAAGTAGTTAATATATTGTAGAAAATTGAATTATCGTTTATGAATACTATTTGGATTGTGCTTCCGATTCTCATTGTATTGATGTTTTTGTTGGGAACGGAAATGACCAAAGATTCTTTTAAAGGTATTGTTACTCAGCCGGGTAAGGTTTTGTTGGGGTTGTTTGGACAGATAATTCTTCTACCGGTAGTGGCTTTTGTTATTGCATGGGTATTGAAGTTGCCGGCAGTATATTTCATGGGTCTTGTTCTTGTGGCTTGTTGTCCGGGAGGCAGTTCGTCAAATGTCTTCTCCATGCTTGCCAAAGGTGACGTTGCTTTGTCGGTGACTCTCACCGCAATAAGTAGTATTGTCACCCTTTTTACACTACCTGTTGTGATGAATTTCACTTCCGATTTTGTTTCGGCTCAGAGTGGGGTAGAGATAGTACTTCCTGTAGGTAAACTTATAATGCAGAATATTGTGCTTATCTTTGTGCCGTTATTTCTTGGTTGGCTTTTTAAGAATTATTTCCCTGTTGCTGCTGATAAAGTTAATAAGGTGCTCAGTAAAGCGGCTTTCCCTGCATTGATGCTTCTGGCTATCGTTTTTTTCTTACAATATACTACGGAAATAATTGCGAATTTCACTGTTCTCGGTCTTGCCACTGCTTGTTTGATACTATCTACAATGCTGTTAAGTGCCTTGCTAACAAGGGTTTTTAAATATAGTGGAGCAGTACGACGTACTATTGTTATTGAAGTAGGAATGCAGAATGCCGCACAAGCTATTGCTATTGCCACTTCACCTATTATTTTCAATAGTGGAGAGATGGCAATTCCGGCTATAATTTATGCTCTATTGATGAATATTATTCTTTTACTTTATGTGATGATAATCAAGCATAAAGCTAATTAGTTTTTGAATTTTCGGCAATGGGGGCGGAAAATA
>JAEDFN010000009.1 GCA_016292775.1 Paludibacteraceae bacterium | reverse complement strand
TGCAGTTCGTCCATCTTAAACTCCTTGTCCAACAGTTTGAAGGCGATAGGTGACACTCTCAGCTTCTCCTGTAGTTTCTTCCTCGCCATGCCTATTATCTCTGCGTGGTCGAAAGCTAAAGGTGGCAGGTGATTCCACTCATGCCATTGTGCCTTGCTTGCATCGTCACCAGCCAATACCTTGAAGGCATTTTTGCTCACTAAGGCAAAGAAGGCAACCGTCAACACCCTTTCACGAGGGTCACGATTGACACCGCTGAATACATGGAACTGCTCCAGATAGACATCTTTTATATTTGTCTCTTCGCAAAGTTCTCGTTTGGCTCCCTCCTCTACCGTTTCGTCCATGCGGAGAAAACCTCCCGGCAAAGCCCAACTTCCTTTATATGGTTCCAGACCTCGCTCTATGAGGAGAATATTTATGCTCGACCCATCAAAGCCAAATATAACACTGTCGGTAGTAACAGCAGGATGAGGATATTTATATGTGTACATACTAAATGTTTTATCAATTACTACTGCAAAGATACTGCGTTTTTTTGACGCAACCAAATATTTTGGCGTAAAAATGACGCAATAAGTGAATATTTAAAATATCTTTATCATTGCGAATATCTAGAAAAAATAAATTTTCGAAATTATCAGAGTATTATCATCGTAAAATCGCAGGTATCTACTAATTTTGAAAACATTATCTGCGACTATTTTTATATCAATGATTTGGATTAACTACTCAATTGTTCTGCAGCTGACATGACCGTCAGTAAATATATCAATATCCTCTATTAAATGAAAAATAATTAGTAGAAGGCGAACGAAATATAAATTATTAATGACATAATAACAAAATAAAACTATACAAAAAATATTACATTAAAAATTTGTGTACGTGATGGAAATACTATAATTTTGTATAAATAATAAAAGTGACACATCAACAAAAGTATATTAAGAAAGATATAGTTTAGTATTTAATTTTATATTTATGATAGCTCCTAAATTAGCATTTTCCAACCGTGACGAACGTATTGAGTTTATTCGCGAACGCTATTGCTGTAAAGCACCCGCATGTGGTGGATGTGGATCTTGTCATATGCCAAATGGTCTCTCTGCAATGGAAACTTTTAAAGATTACATTGAAGGTAAAAAAGAATATGCAACAATAGCGTCTTCATTGTGGAATACTAAATAAATCAATCTATATCAATAATATACGTTATGAATAGATATGGTATGTAATACAAATGTATTAAATCATGATATACTGATTAACAATTCTATGCAATAGCAAAAGCAATTTCAAAAGTATGGAACGAAATAATTTCAATGATAGCACAATCAATACAGATAGATTAATTCTTAGACATTGGAAAGAAACTGATGCAGAAGATTTATATAAATATGCATCTGACCCTGAAGTAGGCCCTCACGCCGGTTGGCCCGTTCATAAATCTCTCAATGAAAGTAGAAACGTTATTAATACCATTTTTTCAAATGATACTACATGGGCTATTGAATTAAAGGAAACAAACGAAGTAATTGGTTGTATAGGATATTATATCCATGGAGTCAGTAATATAGATATTGGAGAAAACGATGCAGAAATAGGATATTGGATTGGCAAACCATATTGGAATAAAGGTCTATGTACAGAAGCTCTAAAAGCAATAATTTTATATTGTAAAGATAAATTCGATACGCTTTGGGCGGATTTCTTCGTTAACAACCCTGCATCCGGTAGGGTTATGGAAAAGTGTGGTTTTATTGATACCGGGAAAATTAATTATTGCAGTCATTTAAAGCATGGGAATGACACTCCTATTCATATTATGAAATTAAATTTGGCAAAAACAATTGATACTAAAAACATATGTTCACTTCTTAAGAAAAAACTCTTTGATCATAATGGTGAGTATCATACAGTTTGGCAAGAAATACAAAACGATGATTCTTTAACAGCAATAACTCGTTCTCGCCAACTTCACGTATATCGAAATGGTAAAAAAATCCATATTCTATCTGGAAAAACTCAACCAAAAATAATCAGAGATGACAAAATAAATCTACAATATACATCTAAAATGATTTAATTGATATATGCGAAATAAAAACAAAATAATCACAAAACAATATAATTCACCATTTGGAAATCTATTATTAGGGAGTTATAACGAACATATTTGTTTATGTGATTGGCTAATAAATAATAGGAAAGAAAATGTAGATTTAATGCTAAAAAGGAGATTATTTGCAGATTATATAGAAGATTCTTCAGATATAATAGATTATGCATCTAAACAATTAGATGAATATTTCTTGGGTATAAGAAAAAATTTCGACGTCCCCTTATTGCTCAATGGCACTGATTTTCAGAAACATATATGGAATTGTTTGCTTTTAATTCCATATGGAAATATGGTTTCTTATAGTGAAATAGCAAATATTGCCGGAAAACCTAAGTCTATTCGTGCTATAGCTAATACAATAGCATCTAATGCGATATCAATATTTATCCCATGTCATAGAGTAATCGGAAAAAATTATACTTTAACCGGTTACCGAGGAGGATTAATAACAAAGCAATCTCTATTAACCTTAGAAAAACAAAATTATTATACAACGCTCTTTTAACTAAAATAATAATTTATGGAAAACTTTGCAGCGATAGATTTTGAAACAGCAAATAATGAGCGAAGTTCTGTGTGTGCAATAGGAATCGTTGTTGTTCGCAATGGCGAAATCACTGAAAAATTCTATTCACTAATAAAACCCGAACCGGATTATTACATATATTGGTGTAGTAAAGTACATGGTTTGTGCGCAAAAGACACAGAGAATGCACCGATATTTCCGATAGTATGGGAACAAATCGAGCCTAAAATAGCAAATTTACCACTTGTTGCTCACAATAAAACATTCGATGAAGGGTGCCTAAAAGCCGTATTTCGAGTATACCAGATGACATATCCTGATTATAAATTTTATTGCACCTATAAAGCAGCGAGAAAAAAATGGCCAGGAATAAAAAGTTCTCTTGACATAGCAGCCGCACAATGTGGTTATTATTTAAAAAATCACCATAATGCTTTAGCAGATGCAGAGGCTTGCGCTGCAATTGCATTAAAAATATTATAATGTTACAATTGTAACGGCTTTGTCTATGATGAAGACGGTGCTGCAATTGTATTACAAATATTATAATGTTACAATTAGCTTTTCTTTTGTCGATACTGAATTCTCCTTCGAATTTCCGTTACAACAATAATTCCGAAAACAATAGCAAATGTTATTTTTAGTGCCAAAAATCCACTTGATAATGCAGCATTAAGTTGATTTGATACAATATTATAACTGGTCCAGAAAACGCCGGCACCCGGCACTAACGGAAATATTCCACAAACCAAAAAGACTATAATAGGACATTTACGGAGTGTAGCAAAATAATACGAAATGAAAACGACAACCATAGTAGACAGAAAAGTAGATTCTACGGATGACATACCACAAAGGCGAACCAATAACAGATAAATTACCCATCCGGATAAGCCACAAATACCACAATCTAAATAATATCTATGTGGAACCCCAAAAAGAACGGCAAATGCCATTGTACCAATAAATGCAGCAATAATTTGAAATAACCATCCTGAAGTAAAAGTATCAATAACCATCCCATCAAGATGTATCATTTCTCCCATTATTTTACTATCCAATACAAAAGTCATACTTACGCCCAATGCTATACAAATAAATACCATTAAGGCATCAAGCAAACGGGTAATTCCGGCAATGTAATCTTCTCCCGCCAAATCTCTAATACCATTAGTAAAAGGAACACCGGGTATAAGAGGAATAATAGCTCCAATAATAATGTTTCCCAAATTACCAATACCCAAATGATGACTAAATATACATATTGCGGTAACAATAACACTACCAACAATATTTGCTGTAAATTTTGAAGAAAAGTTAGAACTCATCAATAATACAAAGAGCCACAATACTATTCCACAAACAAAAGAAATACAACAATCAATAACACCGCCGCCAAAAATAGCACAGAAGGCTGCAGATCCGAAAGCAGATCCACCTACTTGCTCAAAATAAGAATGATTTGGCATAGAACGAATTGAAAGTAACTTTTGACGACATTCATCTAAAGAACATTGCCCCTGCTCTACCCTATGAGATAATTGACTTACTTCTACTACTTTATTTAACTGTGTACCATGAAAAGGAATATATTCTACATTTGCATAACTTCTACCGGTAGTAAAAATACCATTAGAGAGAACAAAAAAATTACTGGAATCTGCACCATATTTACTTGCAATACGTTGCATAACTTCTTCTACTCTTGCAATTTCAGCTCCATTTTCAAGCATGATATGCCCCGCCAATGAAGCTACCTCCAATGCATTATCTTTATTCATAACAAATTTAATTATAAAAATCCGCAATACATATTATTATATGATTGCGGAAAAAACAGTTATTATAACAAATTCATTCTCCATTTGGAAGATTCTTCAAAATCAACTCATCACCTTGATTATCTAAAAATCTATATTCTAAAAATCCGAAATCTTGTCGTGGAATTACTTTTATTCCCATTCCATATTTCAATTTCCATTTTACATATTCAGAATATAAACCTTTTTTAATATAAGCATCAATATATGGATTTACTTCAATTTTAATATTATTAAGTCTGTATACCTCTTTAATAATACCGATATACTCTTCTATTTTATCTACAAGAAGGATAGATGGAGTAGATTTTCCGGTACCATTACAAGTCGGACACACCTCTTTCGTCTCCACTTCAAGCACCGGGCGCACTCGTTGTCGTGTTATCTGCATCAAACCGAATTTACTTAAAGGCAAAATATTATGTTTTGCTCGGTCGTTTTTCATCACCTCTTGCATATGATCAAAAAGCTGATTTCGATGTGCACCTTCTACCATATCAATAAAATCGACAACAATAATACCACCTATATCTCTTAATCTTAACTGACGTGCAATTTCTGTACCGGCTGCTAAATTAACTTCCAAAGCATTCTCTTCTTGTGTTTGATTCGAACGTGTACGAGTACCACTATTTACATCAATAACGAACATAGCTTCCGTTTTTTCCAGAATCAAATAGGCACCTCTTTTAAACGAAACTGTTCTACCAAACAAAGATTTTACTTGTTTTGTAATTGCGAAATGGTCGAAAAGCGGTATATCATCAGAATAAAATTTTACAATAGATTTTAAGTTTGGAGCTATCAATTCAAGGTATGACTCTACTTCATCAAAAATAGATTTAGAATCTACATAAATTGCTTCGTAATCTAATGTAAATAAATCTCTTAATATTGAAATAGTTTTACTACTCTCTTCATAAAGGAGTGCTATCCCTTTGGTTTTTCTAAGTTCAGAAAGAACTTTTAACCATCTTTTTTGCATAGCAATCAATTCAGATTCGAGTTCATCAAGATTCTTATTTTCTGCTACAGTACGTATAATAATACCAGTATTCGGAGTTTTTACGCTATGTACGAGTTTTCTAAGACGGTTTCTCTCTTCTGAAGTTTTTATTTTTTGAGATATAGATACTTTCTCCCCAAGAGGAAGTAACACCATATTACGACCTGCCAAACTAATTTCAGAAGTAAGTCGGGGGCCTTTGGTGTTAATAGGTTCTTTTACAATTTGAACCATTATATATTGTCCCTGCTGTAATACATTTTGGATATTACCATCTTTTGGCAAATCGTCAACACGTTTTACAATAGGTTCATGTTTTCTATCATTTAGAATTTGATTGATATAGTTATTAAAAGTAAGAAATTGGCTACCTAAATCATGATAATGAATAAAAGCCTCTTTTTCATAACCTATATCAATAAAAGCAGCGTTTAAACCGGGCAATAATTTTTTTACTCTACCGAGATAAATATTTCCGACTGCATACGTATGTTTTGAAGAATCTTTATGAAATTCTACTAAATTGTTATCTTCTAATATAGCAATAGAAATTTGTTCTCCACTAACACTAATAACTAATTCCTTCTTCATCAACACATTATATAATTATAATAATAACAAAAAACAAATTTAAAGTATAGTGAAAAACACGCAACCTTAAATTTGTTTTTAATCTTACAAAGGAAAAGAAGATTATTTTTTCTTCTTATGACGATCCTTTCTTAGTCTTTTTTTACGTTTGTGCGTAGACATTTTATGTCTTTTTCTTTTTTTTCCGCTTGGCATATTAAAACAAATTTAAAAAGTTAGCTCATTAATAAATTATTTTACCTTACCGGTAAATTCTTTAGAAGGTTTAAAAGCAGGAATGCTATGAGCAGGGATTTTAATTGTTGTGTTTTTAGCGATGTTACGAGCAGTTTTTTCTGCACGTTCTTTAACTATAAAGCTTCCGAAACCTCTCAAATATACATTCTCTTTTTCGGCTAAAGAGTCTTTTACACACTCCATAAAAGCTTCAACTGTTTTCAACACATCATCTTTACTGATACCAGTGTTAGAAGCAATCTTATTAACGATATCTGCTTTTGTCATTTTAGTATAAATTTAATTATTTGTTATTTATTATTTCTTTTATTTCACGCAAAATTTCGGACTGCAAATATACTACATTTATTTTATATGAAAAAATGATTTCCCTATTTTTTTTCATATTTATTTCTCTATCAAATATTTCTGTAATACACTTACAATTCGTTAGCATTTTGACTATATTTTAAATAATACAATAGTTACATTTTACTTCAACATTATTAAAATACAGCACTATACGCTATCATCCAATTACCAAAAAGCACTTAAAAATTAATATTAATCATTTTTTCTTCAAATTATTTGGTCATATTAATTTTTTTTCGTTACTTTGAATACGATTTTAAAACTATATAATTATGTCTGTAAACAAAGTAATTTTAATTGGTAACGTTGGAAAAGAGCCTGAGGTACGTTACTTGGAAAACAACATCAAAGTCGCAAATTTTCCTTTAGCCACCACAGAAAGGGGCTACACTATGTCTAATGGAACTATTGTTCCGGATAGAACTGATTGGCACAACATTGTTGCTTGGCGCGGATTAGCTGATACTTCAGAGAAATATGTGCACAAGGGTTCTCAGTTATATATCGAGGGAAAACTTAAAACACGTAATTATGAAGATAAGGCCGGTGTTAGGAGATATGTAACTGAAATTTATGCAGAGTCTATTCAGATTTTAACTAGGAAAGACAATGCCAATAGAGAAAAAGAGATGGGTGATGAAGCGAATTCAAACGAAATTATCGACTCTCCTCAAGATGTAAATGATGTTAATGAAAACACTCCATTTTAAAGTATTCTTTTAATCAAAAAAAGAGGTAAGAAATTCTTACCTCTTTTTTTATATATAAAAAGCAGAATATAAATTCTGCTTTTATCATAACTCTAACAAAATAAAAAGCCTGAAGCATCAGGCTTTTGTGGTACCACCAGGAATCGAACCGGGGACACAAGGATTTTCAGTCCTTTGCTCTACCAACTGAGCTATGGTACCATTGTTTCTCTTTTGCGATTGCAAAGGTATAACATTTTTTTGATTCAGCAAAGCATTTCGCAATATTTTTTTCGCATTTTATTTATTTTACTAATATTCAAACATTTAAAATCAAAGAAATAAATATTAATCTAATAAATTTGTATCAATTTATACTATTACGTAGACTTTACTTCGTCATAAAAACTAAATTTTAGCAATAAAAATCTTTTATGACTGCATTTTTTATCTTAAATCATCGAATAATTATATATCTTTTACCTTAATTTTATCCATTTCCGAGGCTGTTGATGAAGATAATTTCTCCAACACCTCTTTTATTGCTTCTATCTCTTTATCTTCTATGATACTAAATTTTTCAGAACCGTATTTCAATAATCTATCATATACAACATTTATTGTAATACGATCTATATCCATAGCCGGCTGATAATAATTCTCAACTGAATTATCTACAACAACTTCAGATACAATATTTATCTTTTCCAACAACTTTATATGATTTTGAACCAAACGTAATGGGATATTATATTTCTCTGAAATTTCTTCTATAGAGATAGGTGACTCAGCTTGCTGAAATTTATTTATAATAATTTTTAGTATCACTATCAAAATATAATCACTATAGCGACGAGAGATATGCTCTATATCATATTTATAATTAAATATTTTTAAATTTTGACTGACATAACATAATTGAGCTCCAAACAGCACTATTAACCAGGTAAATTGAAGAAACATCAACAATAAAGGGATAGCAGCAAATGTACCATATACTGCATTGTATTTAGACAAAGAAAGCTGTCCTGAAAAATACACATTTTGTAATATCAACATGCATGTACCGCTTACTATACCGGAGAAAAATGCATCTTTAAAACTTACTTTGGTATTGGGTACATAAATAAAAACAAATGTAAAAAGAATCCAATATACAACGTATGACAATAAAAAGAGGAAAAACTTATATATTGGTTTTAAAAAAGAGCCGATAGCGGAATTATACATTATAACAACATATCCATCCACCCAATTGCTGATACTATTTGACAACACTATCAATAGAGGCACTAATATTAATATTGTAATATAGTTTGTAAATTGGTTAACAATCGATCTATTTTTATTAACATTCCATATTTGGTTAAAATTTGATTCTATTTGACGGAACATACTCAACACCGACCAAAGAAGCAATATAATACCTATTCCCACAAAAAAACCTCCATGAGTTTCTTCAAGATAATTATCTACAAACTCTAATACGTAAGGAAGAAGTTCTTGCTTATCACTAAACAATTTATAAATAAAATTTTCTATAACATCCTTAATACCAAAACCTTTTGAAATAGCAAATATTAAGGCCAATATAGGAACTATAGCAAATATTGTATAATAAGTAAGAGAAGAGGCTTTTACCCAAAGACGATTTTCTACAAAACACTGAATTGCCATTACCAGCTTTTTTAGAAGTTTGAAAAAAAATCCGGTAATACCCCGATATTCATTATCATTAATTCTAAAAAAATCCAATAATACTACATCCAAATAATGAGAAATGAAGTAATAAACCTTATTCTTTTTTGTTGACATTTTCATAAACTTGAATTTATGTACAAATACACGAATTTTTCTCCAAATTACAAAATACAAAAGAACAAAATAACGATAAACTAATATAATATTTATTATAGGTTCGTCACAAAGACTTTTTAAAGTAAACTCATAAAATGAAAAAATAGTAGGGCTATAAGCCGGGTTTTGTATTGCAATAAGCAATGCTTGTCATTTATCTAGAATAATAGTTACCCATTATTTCAATCGACCTACCCTCCAACATCAGGCGAGCAACCTTCAAACGTTGGTATACTTGGTCTTTCAACCCATAAGACGTACTGCCCATAAATGTTACCACTATGGCGGTGAGCTCTTACCTCGCCTTTTCACCCTTACCCTATTGGGCGGTTATTTTCTGTTACGTTACTTAAACCTCACGGCCTACTTCCCGTTAAGAAGTATGGTGCTCTGCGTTGCCCGGACTTTCCTCTATCTCAAGCGACAAGCCACCCTACTATTTTATTTTGCAAAGATAATAATATTTATTTTATTTTTCTTATTTATAATTATTTTATTAACGAATTTATTTTTTTCAATATACTATACGATTGATACACACCCAATTCACCGGCTTTGCTCAAATCAGACACGGCATTTTTCACCTTCCCGGTAATCAAATATATCAATCCCCTATTATAATATGCTTCCCCAAAATCGTTGTCGATTTTTATCGCTGATGTATATGCTGATATAGCTGAAATATAGTCTTTTTGATATACATAAATATTTGCTTTGTTATACCACGCAATTGCGAAGTCAGGGGCTAAAGAAATAACTTTTTCGTAATCGCGTAATATCATCTCGAATTCTGATGAATTATAAGAAGATTTTATCAAATCAACATCGATAATTTTATCTTTATTTTTCGTCAATGAATTATTGAAAGAATTTTCCATTTCATTCTTCCACTTCTCATTGTTATCTTTTTCCAGCATTTTGAATCGTATGTTTGCTCGGTTAAAATACGCCAAAACCATTGATGAATTGAGTATTATTGCTTTTGTGTAATCGTTAATGGCATTTTCAAAATCCTGTACCAATGAATAATCTAATGCTCTCAAAAAATAATTAATTGCATCGGTTTGATTATTTTCAATTTTTGAGGATAATAAGTCAATAGAATTAAAATGTAATGCTATCATCGCTTCCGTCAGTTTAACCTCTTTACAAACCAAATACAACTTAGCAGGACTCAATTTGGAATCATTAAAATTTTGTATAACTAATGGATTATAAAGTTTCGGTTCTATACCATTATTTTCTTTATATTGATAATAAGAAACAACGAAATTATCAATTTTATCCACTGTAAAATTATTGTTTTGTACCAAACCTCTAATACCCTTATTTTGGTCAGAAGCAGATTCGGAAATAAATAAAGAAGCTATAGAAGCTATTGCATCATCAATATTTACATCATCATTTACTTTTACATTTGTGTTTATTTCGTCTTTACCTTGTTTATGTTTCTTCTCAATTTCCGAGGCATTATATCTATCTATAAAAGCCTTTTTCTCATCTCCCTGTTTAGCATAAATATCTGCTCTATTATATAATGCCGGAATAAAAGAAGGATGTTTGTCGATTATCAATGAAAAATCGTTAATAGCATCATTATAATTACCTAATATTCCATTGATTAAACCTCTTTGATAAATAGCTTCTGAAGATTCGGAATTTAAAGACACTACTTTATTTAAATCGGCAAGTGCATTATTATAATCACCAACTTCTATCCTCAGTAATGACCTATTAAACAATATATTATCATCTAAACTATCTAATTGAACAGCAGTATCAAAGTCGGCTAAAGCTTGACGATAATTCTTATTTCTATAATTAATAATTCCTCTATTGGCGAACGTACCAGGATTTTTTGTGCCGAGATTCACTGCTTTGTTATAATCTTCAAGAGCTTTATCCTCATTATCCATCAACAAATTCACCAAGGCTTTTGCATTCCATGCATCAGCATTCAAAGAGTCGGTTTTAGCTATATCCGAAAAAACATTATATGCTGCTATGGTATCGGAATTCATCAACAACACCTTTCCTTTTTCAAATTTTAATGGAATGGATTTCGGAGAGATATCAATAAGAAAATTAATCCACACCAATGCGGAATCATATTGTTTCATCTGCTCTAACACTTCAACTTTATTAATGATATACAGCTGATTATTAGGACTAAACAACAAAGCATTATCGAAATCCATATTAGCCTCTTGTAACTTGCCAATATTTTTATTACAAAAACCTCTTGCATAGTAAGCCATAGGAATGAATGGATTTTTTTGCAATACATTATTTAAATCAGATTCCGCTCCATAATAATCTTCCAACTGAATTTTTGCTACCGCGCGATAAAAATATGGTTCTAATAGGTATGGTTTAACTTTAATTACTTGGTTGAAATATTGTATAGACAATACGTAATCTTCGAAATACAAAGCATTTTTGCCAATAGACATTAATCTATCGGTATTCATTTGTGCATGTAAATTAAATAAGATACTACACAAAAAGAGCAATATTACACTCAATTTTTTCACTGCTTATATGCAATCTCAGATTTTAAATTTTTCAATATTTCATTAAGTTTTTCAGAAGTATTTGTAGTGGTTGGTACAAGAGGTAACC
This sequence comes from Paludibacteraceae bacterium, assembly GCA_016292775.1. Lineage (GTDB taxonomy): Bacteria > Bacteroidota > Bacteroidia > Bacteroidales > Paludibacteraceae > Aphodosoma. The sequence continues at coordinate 37,024 of JAEDFN010000009.1, read as the reverse complement.
TTAATACATTTTCTATATACCCCATACAAGACAATATACTTTTAACACCGGCAGGGTTTCCATCCCTAAATAATAAATCTATCATTTCAACAAAATGGTAATGTATTGCCCTTGCGCCTTGTAAATCTCCTCTTAAAGCCAGACGCACCATTTTACTAAATTCTTTTGGGAATGCATTTCCAACAACAGAAATCACACCTACGGCACCTAGTGTAATCAAAGGGAAAGTAATACCATCATCTCCGGATATTACCATAAAATTAGATGGTTTATTTTTTATGATTTCATCGATTTGTTTAAAATTTCCTGATGCCTCTTTTATGGCAACAATACTATCAAATTCACGGGCCAATCGGATTGTAGTTTCTGCAGAAATATTTACCCCTGTACGCCCCGGAACATTATATAATATTATTGGCATATTAGTACTTTTGGCGATTGTACTATAATGCTGGTATAATCCCTCCTGTGATGGTTTATTATAATATGGAGCGACACTTAATATAGCGTCTATATGAGAAAAATCAGTTTTTGATATTTGATTTATTACCCCCATAGTATCATTTCCACCGACACCCAATACAATAGGTAATCTGGATTGATTTACTTTAATTACCGTATCTATTATCTGTTTTTTTTCATTTTCTTTCAAAGTTGGAGTTTCTCCGGTAGTACCAAGTACTACTAAATAGTCTGTACCGTTTTGAATTTGAAACTCGACTAATTTTTCCAAAGCTTCAAAATCAACGGAAAAATCCTTTTTAAATGGAGTAACTAATGCTACCCCCATACCAACCAATTTATTTGTAAACATATTATTTTTATTTTGGTTTTACTTTATATCCTTTTTTCTTTAGTAGATTAATCAATCCATTTTCGCCATACAAATGTAAGGCACCTACTATAACAAAACAATTATTATTTGTCAAATACTTATCAATTTTATTTATCCAATTTAAATTTCGAGCATCCAACATTAGAAATTTTTCTCCTTCACTCGTTGTACTATCATTTTGATACTCATCATACAAAAGTGACAAATCTCCTATCTGATATAATGAATCAATTTTAGATATCTCTTTGGAAAAATCTTCATATGATGATGCCACTTCATAAAGTTCTTTAGCTTGATTTTCCAAGCTTTTTAGGGTAAAAATAAGTTTCATTTGATCTTCTATGGATTCCAAACCGAATACCTCTTTCGATTGCTGTACTGCTACTTTTTGAAAAAAAGAATCCATCATAGAATCCTCATTTTTCGGATAATAAGCATCTAATAAAGTTTGAACTAACATATTGGAAATCATAATAGGTTTAAAATACTGCATCTGTTTCAAACCTACTCCCAATAATTTTGTACATACAGAATCTATTAATTCCGATTCTCTTTCATTACATAAAGAAAATATACTTTTATCAGAATAAATATAATGTGAGAATGAATTTATAGAATCTTCATTTAAATACACTTCTCCCAATACGATATCACAATCATTGAAGGCTTTATATACCTTATTATTATTTTTTAATGATGACACGCTCAAATAATGATGAGAACCAACAAGATAACTTACATTATTGGAATTATGTTTTGTTATCTCGTATACAATTTGAGACGATATCTCAATTGGAAATATTAATAAAATAATAAATATAATTCGAAATATAGGTTTCATTTACTCTTTACCATCTTAAGATATTTAACAATTTGCTCCAATATTATTACCGAAAAATGTGACTCATTAATATCATCTGGATCTTTGACTTCCATCGACTCTCGTTGTGATGTAAAATCCAAAACAAAATCGTAGAAGTTAAAATTATCTTTTTTCACTCCGCAAGCAAAATTATATTCTACCATTGCCATTATATATGCTAAAGGCACTACAATATCTTCGGTAAGGTCTATAATAACGTCGTATTTATAATTGAAAATAGAGCCAATATGGTTAACATCGGGTTTGCCCAATAAATTAATATTTGATTTATCGATAACTACGTAATCATCTAAAGTAGGAGTATCCGACTTTTTTTTATTAACAAAGCAGCATGCAACTATATTTTTATTTTCATTTTTCCCTTGCTTGATAAAAGTCTTTATCTCGGAATTTTTCTCCAAATAATCACTATTAAACAATAACAAGATGTTTTCTACATCACTCCATGATTTATAAATAAGATTGTAATACTTCTTATTTAATTTCTTCTTCAAAAAATATTCTCTAATTGAAGCCATATCACTGTATCATTTTTAGAAATTCATCCTCGCTTATAATATTTACACCTAATTTATTGGCTTTTTCAAGTTTAGAAGGTCCCATATTATTTCCGGCAAGGAGATAATTTACATTTGAAGAAACCGAGCTAAGCATTCTTCCTCCATTTTGCTCAATCATTAATTTATATTCTTCTCGAGAATGTAAATTGAATACGCCACTAATAACAAAATTCAAATTTTGTAATTTTGATGACAATATCTTGTTATCATCCTCTTGTTTGAATTGCAAACCGACCTCTCTTAAAGTGTTAATAATGCGAATATTATTTGCATCAGACATAAATTCAACAATACTTGTAGCTATCCGTTCACCCACTTCCGGGATTGCCATTAATTGTTCCTTTGAAGCATTAATAATATTGTCAATATCTTTAAAATGGGTTGCCAATAATTTTGCAGTAGTCTCTCCAACGAATCTGATTCCGAGAGCAAATAACACCTTATGAAATGGAATAGAACGAGACTTTTGTATAGCCTTAATAATATTATTCGCAGATTTTTCAGCAAACCTGTCTAAATCTAATAATTGTTTAGTAGTTAAAGAATATAAATCTGTAAAATCATGTATTAATCCGGCATCAAAAAGTAATGATATGGTTTCAGTTCCTAAGCCATCAATATTCATAGCTTTACGACCAACAAAATGCTCAATTCTACCTTTTATTTGTGGGGGACAACTGTTATAATTAGTACAATAATAAGCAGCTTCACCGGCATAACGTATTAAAGGAGAGCCACATTCAGGGCAGTGAGAAATAAATTGTACTTTATTGGAAAATAAATCTCGTTTTGATAAATCTACCTCTATTATTTTCGGAATAATTTCCCCACCCTTCTCAATATACACCATGTCACCGATATGTAGATCTAAATTTTCCATAAAATCCGCATTATGCAAGGTGGCACGTTTTACTATTGTGCCGGATAGCAACACCGGAGATAAATTAGCAACAGGAGTGACGACACCTGTTCTTCCCACCTGATAATCAACACTTAATAATTTTGTCAATTCTCTTTCCGCTTGAAATTTAAAAGCAATAGCCCATCTCGGACTTTTGGCAGTAAGGCCTAATTTATTTTGTTGCGAAATACTATTTACCTTTAAAACAATTCCATCTGTTGCATAAGGTAAATGTTTTCTTTCCTTATCCCAATAATTGATATATTGCACAATTTCACTTAACTCGTCACATAGTTTGATATCTTTACTTATATTAACCCCATACGATTTAGCCATCATAAGATTCTCATAATGAGAATCGGAGGGTAAATTATCTCCCAACATGTAATAGATTGACGTGTACAGATTTCGTTGGGCAACAATTTTAGGGTTCAACAATTTGATGGTGCCGGCAGCAGCATTTCTCGGATTTGCAAATAAGGTTTCTTCGTTCTCTTCCCTCTCTTTATTAATTCTGTCAAACTCTTTCCACGGAAGTAATATTTCTCCACGAAATTCCACGCTTTCAGGATAATTATTCAACAATAATAGAGGAACATTTTTTATAGTTCGAACATTATTGGTAATATCATCTCCTACAATTCCATCACCCCTGGTAATAGCCTTGGTTAGCTTACCATCCTCATAAATCAAAGAAACACTGGTACCGTCAAATTTTAATTCACAAACTACTTGAAAAGGCTCGTTCAACAATTTAGCTACTCTATTATACCATTCTTGAACTTCAGCAATAGAATAAGTATTTGATAAAGAAAGCATCGGATATTTATGAGTAATATGTTCAAAATTATTATTTGACAAATCACTACCAACACGTTGAGTAGGGCTATTTGGATCGAAGCAATCAGGATTTTCCTTTTCTAATTGTTGTAATTTATACATCAATTTATCGAACTCTTGGTCACTTATAGTAGGTTCATTAAGCACGTAATAGTTATATTCATGCTTACGAATTAAATCTCTTAATTTGCTAATTTCTTGATTCATACAATAAAACATTCTCATTTTAAATAAGAACTCTGAATTTACAAAGTTAGTGATTATTATTTAATCTACAAAATCAACATATATCATTGAATACAACCATTTATCAACTTAAGAATTGATTTGTAAGTACAAATTATTCTTTGTACCTTTGCAAGCAAATTTAAACAAATAAAATAATGAGTTATCAAATAAGAGAAGTATTCAAGCCAAGCATTATAGATTGCTTAAAAAATTATTCTAAAAAGCAGTTTTCAACAGACTTAATGGCCGGAATTATAGTAGGTATTGTAGCAATTCCATTAGCCATTGCATTTGGTATAGCAAGTGGAGTTGGTCCTACAGAAGGATTAGTAACTGCGATAATTGCGGGATTTATTATATCAGCATTTGGAGGAACCAAAGTACAAATTGGTGGACCTACCGGTGCATTTATCGTAATAATATATGGTATTATCCAACAATTTGGTACCGGAGGATTGATTATAGCTACATTAATGGCAGGAATAATGCTTGTCATCATGGGTCTTACAAAAATGGGTTCTATTATCAAGTTTGTACCCTATCCGGTAATTGTAGGTTTTACGGGAGGTATTGCCTTAACAATTTTTTCCACACAAATGAATGACTTTTTCGGCATGAATATCTCCGGAGTACCGGCAGGATTTATTGAAAAATGGGGATGCTATTTCAGTAATCTCTCTTCTATAAATTGGATTGCTTTTGCTATTGGATTAACAAGTTTACTAATCATAATCCTAACTCCAAAGATATCAAAGAAGATACCTGGCTCATTGGTAGCGATAGTTATAATGACACTTATAGTATGGTTATTAAAAAAATTTGCAGGAATAGAAGATATAAAAACCATTGGTGACATATACGAATTACCAACAGGTGTACCGGCACCGATATTACCTGAATTAAATCTTGCAGAAGGAGAATCTACATGGAGTGTTATACGATCATTAATGCCTGCCGCCTTTACAATAGCAATGCTAGGAGCAATAGAATCATTGTTATCCGCTATGGTTGCCGATGGTGTTATTTCCGATAAACACAACTCTAATACCGAGCTTATTGCACAAGGTATTGCAAATATTGTAGTTCCTTTCTTTGGTGGTATTCCTGCTACCGGTGCTATTGCTCGTACAATGACAAACATCAACAATGGTGGTAGAACTCCAATAGCTGGAATGATACATGCAATAGTATTATTGCTTGTACTTCTATTGATGGGTCCTCTTGTAGGTTTAATTCCTATGCCTTGTCTTGCCGCTGTGTTAATAATGGTTGCTTACAACATGAGCGGATGGAGAACTTTTGTTTCTTTATCAAAAAATCCAAAGAGTGACTTTGCAGTATTAATGGTTACCTTTGTACTTACTGTAATATTTGATTTAACCGTTGCTATAGAAATCGGTTTATTATTAGCTATTGTATTGTTCTTGAAACGTACAAGTGAATCGGTTAATATCCGTCACTTTAGAGATGAGATTGACCCTAACCAAGAGATGGATATTCAAATTAATAATGAAGAGAAATTAATCATACCTAAAGGGGTTGATGTTTATGAAATAGATGGTCCTTACTTCTTTGGTATTGCAAACAAATTTGACGAAATAATGTCAACGATAGCAAACAAGCCAAAAGTTCGAATCATTAGAATGCGTAGAGTGCCATTCATGGATTCTACCGGTATTCACAACTTGGAGATATTAATTAATCAATCTAATAAAGAAAATATACATGTAGTATTATCCGGTGTAAATGAATCGGTACGCAAATCACTTGAAAAGGCGGATTTCACAAAACTTCTGCCTTCAGAAAATATTTGTGCCAATATTAATATTGCTATAGAACGTTCAAAACAATTGTTATAATTATGTCAATTTTTAAACGTATTCTTTATATATTACCATTTGTAATATTGCAGTGTAGCTGTTTAAATTTATTTCCAAACAAAAACAAAGATATTTATACAGCCACTGTAACATTACAAAAGGAGGGAGATACCCCTTACTTTATTACAGATGATAATAATATTATATTAACAACTACAGAAAAAATTGATGACTATACTCATAAGATAGGTAATAGATTTTTTATTTCATACACTATTAGTACTCAATATTCCGAAACACAAATAGAAATATCTATAAATAGTATTATTGAATTAAAAAACAGTGATATTATTACTTCCGACTATACTACAAATAAAAATACTTATTGTATACCTAAAATGGTATGGTTTTCCGGTAATCATTTAAATTGTATCTTTACAGCTGCAATTACGGATATAAACAAGCACGACTTTATTATGATTCTAAAAGGAATAGAATCAAACACTCTTTCTTTAGAAGTTATCCATACAAATGATAATGATTCGGAATCTGTTAACCGTGATTTTGCATTTACTTATGACATTGAAGAGTATATTAAAGAGTATAATATCCAAAACATATCTTTAGTTTATCAAGATTTATACAAAGGGAAAGAAACTATATCTATAAAAATACAATAGCAACATTATCTGATTTAAATGAAAAAACTATTTTTAATAATATTTTGCTTTATGATTAGTTTGTGTATCAATGCACAAGCTCTACCTTTCACTGTTTCAAACAATGGAGGATATTTAATATTGACAGATAATCAATATAACTTAGATGCAATTATATTATTAAATGGGGTTGATTTATCTTCGGAAATAAATTATATCGGTACAAATACTATAGAATGGCAATACAATATCGGCGGAACTACTTTTAAATCAAACCAAAATAGTTTATCATTAGACGAAAATATAAATTATAAAGTATTTATTAACGGAATAGAGAGTTATAATTTTTACACAATAGACTATTCTCAATATCTACCAATAATCAATGACATTGAAATAGAATCGGAAGAGAACATAGAGTGTGAGAATATTACTTTAAAATTTATTGGCAATGTAATAGAAATTCCATATGTAGACAAAGATGGTAATACAAAATTTTTACCAAGGAATTTTACGTTAACATATGAGAACAGTACATGGAGTAATGAAAATTGGGTTGATTCTACATCTACTATAACGATTACATCCCCACTTACTTCCACTACTATTGCAGCTCCAAATAAAAGTACTACTTTTAAATTTTTCGGAGATGAATATGCTAATGAATTAGGAATTAATCTCGATACTATATACAAAGATTATTCTGCTGTAAAAATAGAATGTCACCTAAAGGGTACTATCATTGAAAGAGAATATAAAAACGAATTGGATAGATCTTCAGAATCCGGGATAGAAGGTTCCGGACCTTTAGTAGTGGAATTTCTATCAAGAGCAAACCCTGTCAATCCGATTTATTATGAATGGTTTGTACATAATGTAGAAACACCTAACAACTATCAGAGATATAATGATATCGACTTATTATATAAATTTGAAGATAGTGGGGAATACTTGGTAAAATTAATTGCAAGTAATGGACGATGTGAATGTAGAGATTCATTACACATAAAGGTATTAGAATCGTATATTAGCGTACCAAATGCATTTACACCAAATGGAGACGGACTAAACGACGAATTTCGTGTGGCATATAAATCTATAGAGCGTTACTCGATAATTATTCAAAATCGTTGGGGAAGAACAGTTTATACTAGTAAAGACCCAGGAAAAGGTTGGGATGGTACTATCAATGGCAGACCTGCTGCTGAAGGTACTTATTATTATGTAATTATCGCTACGGGATATGACGTAGATTTAAAAGGCAAACAAGTAAAATATCGTTTGTCCGGAGACATTAATTTGATTAGAAGCAGATAAAATGTATAGATATTTTTGTGAAATTTCATATAATGGTACTGATTATTGCGGATGGCAAATTCAGCCTAATGGGATATCTGTGCAAGAAACTTTAAATAAATATTTCACCACAATACTAAGAGAAAATATTGAGCTAACAGGAGCCGGACGAACCGATGCGGGTGTGCATGCAAAAGGAATGACAGCTCATTTTGATGTAACTACTCCAATTATAGATATACAAAAATTTATTTCAAACATTAATAATTTTTTACCATCTTCGATTGCAATTAATATTATCTATCCTGTAAAAAACGATGCACATTCAAGATTTAGCGCATTAGGAAGACGATACGAATATCATATAATTCAAAAAAAATCACCTTTCTTCACAAATACTGCATACAAATATACAAAAGAATTAGACATAGAAGTGATGAATATGGCATGTGAAGAATTAAAAAAATATTCTGATTTTACAAGTTTCAGTAAAGTACACACTGATGTGAAAACTTTTATTTGCTCAATAAAAGAGGCCTATTGGATAAAAAATAATGATCATATAATCTTTACTATAGAAGCTGACAGATTTTTACGCAATATGGTTCGTGCTATTGTAGGAACAATGTTAGACGTTGGCACACATAAAATTTCAATTTCTCAATTCAAACAAATTATAGAAAGTAAAAACAGATGTAATGCCGGACATTCTGTACCCGCTTGCGGATTATTCTTTATTAAAGCTACTTATCCCGACGAGATATATATTTAATTTTTACTCATATAGTTACAAATATTTTTCACTGTTTTTTCTATAGGAGTAAATTCAAAATCCAAATCCTTTTCAACCCGCTTGGAAGAGTAATATTTTCGTGTAGTCATTATCCTTGCCATATTCAAATCCAATTGATTTTTTATTCCAAACAAACGACAAAATATTTCTGATAATATAGCGGCTAAATATACAATTGGCTTGTGTAATGGTAATGGAGGATAATGTTTAAACCCTTTTAATAACATTGTCAACAACTCTCTATTTGACAAATTAGCACCTACCAATTGATAAACATTATGTTTTGTATTTTCACGCTCAATTAACAATAACAACACACGACAAACATCCTGAACATCAACATATCCCGTTCCACCCAAAGGGGCAAAAGGGACTCCTTTTTTTGCCAGATATATTATTTTTACACTACTTGCATTATTAATAGAAACTCCTAAAATAGGACCGGGACATACTGCATAAGTTTTCATTTCTTCATTATTAAAGCTGATTACCAGATTCATAGCATCTCTTTTACTTATCCCATAAATAGACGTTTCTTTATCTAAATCAATAGGAGACTCCTCATCAATATATTTATCATTACCGATAACATCTCCAAGAGCTGCAATAGAACTTAAATAACAAAATTTCTTCACTTTAGCTTTTGCTGATTGCTCTAATAAAAAGCGAGTATAATTATAATTAATATTATACATATCACTTTTATCTGCTTTTGTCAAATCAACAATTGCTGCACAATGAAAAACGACCGAGCAGCCGGATAAGAGGTCTGATATTTTATTTGAGCAAAAATCATCAGTAACATACCACTCTATTTTATCTAATAACTCATGACTTAACTTATAATAATCAAACACATAAAAAAGTTGATTTAATTTACTCGACGAACGCCTCATTGCCACAACAGAGTAATTATTTTTCAAAAGATAAGCAACTAAATGAGAGCCTACAAAACCGGTAGCTCCTGTTACAAAACACTTCATATATTCAATATAAAAGAGTATACACCAACAAATTACAATTTATTTTTAAAATAAAATAATTCAATATTCATTATTTACCAAGGTCATATATTAAAAAATCTATGAATATAGTAAAATATTAAAAAAGAATTAGTAACTTTGCATTATGGATTTAAAAATATTAGGAAAGAACATACGCAAAGTACGTCAACAAACCGGATTGACGCAAGAAAATGCAGCTAATGATTTAGACTGCTCATTAAACACTTATACAAAAATAGAGCGTGGTGAGACCAACGTTCCATTTCTTCGTTTGGTACAAATAGCAGAATACTATAAGGTACCTCTATCTGAATTGGTGAAAGGTCCGAATGATTTAGATATCAACAACCTCTCACAAGAGATAAAATCAATAAAAGATGATATTGAAATAATAAAGAATATATTATCACACAGATAATATTTACTTTAAAAACAATCTTATCATCCATCTTTTAAGAGTGGAATATGGCTGATATCTTATCGGGATATCTAAAAATGTTTTACTCTTTGAAATACTTTTTTCATGACTAAAAGTATAAAAAGAGTGCTTCCCATGATAATTTCCCATTCCACTTTTTCCCACACCACCAAAAGGTAGATAATCCGAAGCCAGATGCATAATTGTGTCATTAATACATCCCCCGCCAAAAGAAATTGTATTAATAAAATAATTTATAACATCTTTTGTGTTGGAGAATACATAAAGAGCTAAAGGTTCCGGAAATTTTGCAATAATTTTTTTTGCATCGTAAATATTTTCCACTGTTAATATCGGCAGAATCGGTCCGAATATCTCTTCTTGCATTACTTTATCATTTTCAGCAACATTATCCATTATCGTTGGTTCTATTTTCAAAAATTCTGCTGAAAATTTTCCACCATAAACTACTTTTTGAGTATCGATCAAGTTTAACAATCTATCAAAATGGCGTTGATTTATAATTTTCCCAAAATTATTGTTAAATAAAATGTTATCTCCATATTGACTATTAATTTCCAATATCAAGTAATTAATCAGTTTTTGCTTAACATCTTTTGTAACAATAATATAATCGGGGGCAACACAAGTTTGACCTGCATTCAATAGTTTCCCGAAAATAATCCTTCGTGCAGCCAATCTAAGGTCGGCAGAAGAATCAATAATACATGGACTTTTACCTCCTAATTCTAGAGTTACAGGAGTTAAATATTTTGAAATTTTTTGCATTATTGAAGAAGCCACAATAGAATTACCGGTATAAAATAGATAATCAAACTTATATTTCAATAATTCGTCAACAACACTTTTATCTCCAATAATTACAGAAACATATTCCTCAGAAAATACTTCATTAATAATTTTCGATATTACTTCACTACAATTAGGGGAAAGTTCAGAAGGCTTTACTACGGCACAATTTCCGGCAGCGATAGCTCCAATAAGAGGCTGTAAAGACAAGAGAAAAGGATAATTCCATGGGGCAATAATTAATACAACTCCATATGGGGAATATTGGATATATCCCTTAGAAGGCCAAGAAGAAAGAGGTGTCTTTACCTTTTTCGGTTTCGTCCAGTTTAATAAATTATTTTTAATGTAACTTATTTCATTTAACAGTAATCCTATTTCACAAGTATAAGCTTCATCTTCATTTTTGCCTAAATCTAATTGTAAAGCATTATAAATTAATGTAGTATTATTACGAATAACATTATATAATTTATCCAAAAACTCTATTCTATTCTTAACGTTAAATGTATTACCATTTTGGAAATAGTTTCTCTGCTTATTAATTACATCTAATATATTATTCATTCCCTTGCAATATTCTTTTAGTTTCTTTTAGAGCACTTTCATCATCAGTAATAATTAAAATAATGTCGTTCTCAAATAATTTAGTATTTCCCTTCGGAATAAAATATGCATTATTCCTTTTCACCATAGCAACTAATGTATGGTCCGGAATATTTATATCCATAATTCTATTACCATTTTGCAACATTTGCTTTTTTACTATAATCTCACACATTGCAGATTTAATTTCATCGGAAAATTCCACATCAAATTCATTAAGTTTATTTTTCTCCTTATAAGGTAAATCTAAATGGAGCAATTTTGCAACCGGAGAAATAAAAGTACCTTGAATAACAAGGGAAAGAATTGTAATAAAAAATACGATATTAAATATTAACCTCGAATTATCAACATCAGCAATCATAGGGTAAGTAGCAAATATGATAGGAACCGCACCTCGTAAACCAACCCAAGAAACAAATAAACGGCTTTTTAACGAAAATTTTCGAAATGGCAACAGAGAAAGGAATACGGAAATCGGTCGTGAACATACAATCATAAACAATCCAATCAAGATTCCAAGACCTGAGAGTGGCAATAATTCTGAAGGATTAACTAATAAACCTAAAGAAAGGAACATAATTATTTGAAACAACCAAGTAATACCATCAAAGAATTTCATAGTACTACGTTTATGAACAAACCTATGATTACCAATCACCAAACCACCTACATACACAGCCAAAAAGCCATTGCCGGAGATAAAGGATGTAAATCCATAAATAAAAAGCATAATTGTAAGTAACAATACGGAATAAAGAGCATCATTACTTAGATTAATTTTATTTATAATTTTAACAGCCAATAATCCCAACAAATAACCACTAATAGCGCCAAAACATAACTGACGTAAAAACAGTGATATCACGTCTACAACATCAATAGAAGGAGAATTAATTAATTGTAACAACACTATGGTTAACATATAAGCCATAGGGTCATTACTACCACTCTCCAACTCCAATAAAGGACGTAAATTTTCTTTTAAAGACAACCCCTTAGATCGAAGGATAGAAAAAACGGAAGCAGAGTCGGTAGAAGACATTATAGCTCCTAATAATAATGCTTCAAAAAGGGAAAATGAAAAAGAAGTAAAAAAATTCTTTGTAATAAAAAATATAAATAACCCTGTAATACAAGCAGTAAATAGCACTCCAAATGTAGCTAATATGAGTCCAGGCACTACTACAGGTTTAATCTCTTTAATATTAGTATCCATACCTCCGGAAAAAAGTATGATATTGAGAGAAATAATACCAATATTTTGAGCTAATACCGGAGAGTTAAAATCAATAATATTTAATACATCGGTTCCGGCTATCAATCCAATTAATAGAAAGAGCAATAAAGTAGGCACACCAAACTTGTATCCGGCTTTTCCTATAATCAAACTTATAAAAATTAAAACCGAAATAATCAAGAGGAAACTATCTAAAGAAATCTCCATAGCTTATTTATTTAATAAATCTTTCACTAATAGAGGTACTCCAACAGATGCTCTATATGGATATGGGTAAATAATATTTGGAACATTTGGATATTGCAATACACTATCCTTATCATTTAATGCCGGATCTACAATATAAATTGGAACATTATTTTCCACAAAGTGGACTAAAGAGGCTGCAGGATAAACATTTAATGAAGTGCCAATAATAATCAAGATATCAGCTTTCCTTGCAATATCAACGGCAATATCCATATTAGGAACTGGCTCACCGAAAAATACTATGAAAGGACGTAACAGAGAACCATCAGGATGTTTACTATCTTTTGCTTGTTCCCATCCATCAATCTCTACTGTTTTTGAAGTATCTTTTGTACTACATAATTTTGATAATTCTCCGTGGAGATGAACTATATTTTTAGAACCGGCTCTTTCATGTAAATTATCAACATTCTGAGTAATAATATATATATTGAATTTTTCTTCAAGTTCCACTAACGAGTAATGCGCTGCATTTGGTTGTGCCTCCAACATCTCTTTTCTCCTATGATTATAAAAATCAATAACAAGGTCTCTATTACGATAAAGAGCTTCTACGGTACAAATATCTTCAACTCTATGATTTGCCCACAAACCATCAGAATTTCTAAAGGTAGCCAAACCGCTATCAGCACTAATTCCGGCTCCTGTAAGTACAACAACAGTCTTTTTCATTTGATATAATATTATAGATAAAACGATTAAAAAGGATCTTTCTTTACTATTAAATGCAAAAAGAATCGCAATAATTTCGGTGTATATTTTGAAAGCGATAATAAGATTTTACTCTTATAATCGTTTTGTAAATAGCTATTACAAAGACTAATTCCGATTTTTTGTGAATCTGAAATCATACTATGTACGATGTTCGATTCAAAAGATGGTGAATTGATGGTATAAATCAAAATTGGTATTAGTAATCCTTTTTTAATATACAGATAGTCTAATTCTTCTTTGTAATCGTCGTATAAATTATTAATTTTCAACATAGTAATAAGGCTATTATACATAGATTGTTTTTTACTATGTTTATCAGGATCGGGAATATTCGACACACTATTTTGTTGAATTCTATAATGGTATCCCAACTCATTTACAAAAGAAATTGATTTACAACAAGATACCACATGCCACCAAAAATAACTATCCTCAGAAAATTTTCCTTTAGGAAAAAGGATATTATTTTCAATCAAAAATTCTTTATTATAAAGACCCGTCCAAAAATATGCAACTCCGGAAGTAAGTAATAATTTTCTTGTTTCTTTCGATACTCGTCCATTAGGAATAATTGGCTGAGAAAGTTTTTTAGTTTTTCCATTTGCGAATTCTTTTTGTGCATAGCAAAATGCGAAATCCGCATCATATAATTCTGCACGTTTCAGCAAAGATTCGTACATCGATACTTCACACCAATCATCAGCATCTACAAAAGCAATCCATTTTCCTTTTGCCTTGGAAATACCCAAATTTCTAGCAGCCCATGCGCCACTATTTTGGGGCGTTTCATACATTAAAATATGAGATCCAAATTCATGATTATTCCTAATGGAATTTACTATCTCAACACTTTTATCCGTACCATGATCATCTATTACCAATATTTCTATATTATTGATAATAGTTTGATTTAGCAGACTATATAAACACTGTTGGATATATTTTTCTGCGTTAAATAATGGTATGATAACAGATATTTCCACTTATTACGCTACATTTATATTCTTACTTCGATTATAAATACTGAAACAAATTAGTAAGATAATGATAGAAACAACAACAATAGAGAATATGAGAGAAATTGTATGACATTTTTGGTATATATTATCATGGCATACAAATTCAATTGTATGATTTCCGGACGGAACTTCAATAGCTCTTAATATATAATTTGCTCTAAATAGAGGAACTTCATTACCATCAATAAAAGCTTTCCATGTTTTATAATACACTTCACTAAATACGGCCAATTGCGGAGAAGAAGCATTTGACTTATATATTAATCTACCAGGATTAGCATATTCGGCAAGTTCTATAACTGCAGTAGAATCCACATTATAAGAATTACCATTAACATAATTTTTCCATTCCACATCAACAAGAGCGGTGGATTTTGGATTAAAAGTATTTAACGCTAATATTTCATCATCAGGTGTATCCATCCAAGCAATACTATCGACAAACCAAGCATGGCCTAACGCATTGTAATTGCGCTGAACATTAACACCATTATTACCATTATAGATAATATATCTTGTATTAAACATATTCAATACATTTTGATTAATATTTCCGTGTAAATGATAATCAATAATATCTTGAAATCTACGCAATTTAACAGGGGAGTATCCACCTAAAGATTTATGATAATAAGAAGTCTTTGACTCGTTAAAAGTATTTGTAGCTAAATTCAGTACACGATAATCAGGGTCATTAGGTCGGTCATTAATAATCATTCTATCCAAATCTGTTTCAGCAATAGTACGCACTGATTTTTTAGGGTAAAAACTATCGAAATTTACAAAGCGTTTTGCAACTCCCCATAAATCCACAACCATCAATAAACAGATAGGAATTAGCAGGTAATAAGATTTAATTTTATCAATTTTGAGATATACAAACAGACATATAGAAGCCCCGATAATGAACAATAAAGAGCGAATAGAATCATTGACAAGCATAGCTTTTCTATCATCCATAAGTGCACTTATCAACCAATCAGGAAGATTTTTATCTGTTTCTCCTGAAAAATCAAACATTGAACCGGAGAATAGGATAAATATCAAAATACAAGAACCGACAATAGACAAAGAAATGATAATAGGCTTAATAAATTGTTTTTTATCTTGAGCTTCAAAAATAGTTTTAAGTGCCATCACTGCTAAAGTAAGCATTGTAAAATTTGCAATTACCAAAGACATTGATGGGGTTCGGAATTTGTTATATAGAGGCAAATAATCGAACATCCAAGAATTGAAAGTTTCAAAATTTTTACCCCATGATAGTAAAATAGCGATTATAGTACTGATTAATATCCACCATTTATCAGCCGACTTACAAATTATCAAACCTAAAATAAATAAGAAACAAACAATTGCACCTGCATAAACCGGACCGGAAGTAAAAGGTTGGTCACCCCAATACATAGGAGCTGCTTTGCAAAAGTTATCTGCTTGTCCTGTAGACTTTAATTTTTTATAAGTTTCAGAATCTTTACCAATATTATAATGAGAACTTGCTCCATACATATTTGGAATCAACAAGGTAAATGTTTCCGCTTTTCCATAACTCCACATATAAGCATAATCTATATCCAATCCGGTATTTTCCTTGTTTCCGTCAGGATCGGATTTCAATACTGCCCCACCCCTCATTGTTTCTTTAGAAAAATCTAAAGTAGGTATTAATTTATCAATAGCAGGAGCTATAGAAAGAAAAGCTACAATTACCAAAATAACAGACGATAACAGATATTGTTTTATCTCTTTCTGCTTCACTGCATAAATAAAATAAACAATGGCTAAAGATATTATAACTAATAATAAATAATATGTAATTTGTTGATGATTCCAATAAATATTCATTCCTGTAGCTACCAATGTAATAATAATACCGGAAAAATATTTACGTTTATAGCACAATATAATTCCTCCAATAATTGGAGCCATTGTTGCCATAACTAATGCTTTACTTACATGGCCTGCATCAATTATTATTAAGTTATAAGAGCACAATGCATAGGCAATAGCTCCAAATATACTTAATATATTTTTACAGCCAATAGAGAGTAAGAATATATAAAAACCCAACATATATACAAAGAATACTCCGGCAGAGTTATAAGGTAAAAAACCAGTCAATGGCTTACTCAAATATTGAAATACATTATTTGTTGGCAAAGGGAAAGAATAATTTACCGGCATTCCTCCAAACATAGCATTTGACCAATGGCAATACTCTCCCGTAGCTTCGTTATATTCTCTGGCATCATTACCCCACCCCAAATAGCTGGACACATCTCCTTGAGCCAAATCTTTATTTTCAAGGAATGTTGGTAAAAAATATACTAAAGTAATAATATAAAAAACAGCTATGGCTATTACATGTGGTAATATTTTTTTTGCTATACTCTTGATATTCATCTTAATTTATATTTAATTAATAATTGTGCCAATCCATCTTCCAATGAAATTTTTGCTTTCCAAGGAATTATTTGATTATTATTATTTATTGGAGCAACAGCGTACATCACATCCAAGGGACGATAATCTATGCCTCCCCATAATATATTTAATTTTTTCCCGGTTTTTGTTTCAATAAGAGAAGCTAAATCCCTTACTTTAGTACCAATACCTGTACCGATATAAAAATTCTCTCCATTCTTTAATAACGGAACTTTTTCTTGTATTTTTACAGCATTTATATAAAAATCCACGACATCATCTACATGAATAAAATCGAGAATTTGATTACCCGGAGACATTTTTACCGGATTTATTGATGAAATACTTTCCATCATATAATCCATTAATTTTTTTGCTGTATCATTTCCTCCATATATTGTATATGGAACGACATTAATATATTTAAAACCTCTTAAATGAGAATAATAGTCGACAAAATGCCGAAAAGCACTCTTCGTTGCAGTATATAGATATGCATCATCAAAACCATTTTCCGAACCACAACGAAATTCAGCAAAAGATCCTGTATTTATGAAAAGTGAAAAAGAATCTAATTTTGATAATGCAGACAATAATTTAACTCCAAAGGTAATATTAGCCTCTATCATTGGGTCAATAATATCATCATCATTACGAGAAGTAGATAATGTTGCTAAATGAATACATATATCTGGTTTAAAAATAGGAATTTCCTTTTCCATCTCAGAGATTGAGACATGCTTACATATTGAGTAAGGCAACAGAGACTCTGCTTTAACAACATCTCTATTTAATGTAAGAACGGAAATATCATCAAAAGATTCTGACAATTTTTTCACAATTCTTCTTCCTACGTACCCTGTAGCTCCTGTGATTAATACTTTCATAAATTATATTCTATTTCGCTCAGTTCTAATTTATCAGCCTCTTCCGGATTATGCAATTCGGGAATAATATCAAGCAATATAGAGGTACCATCAGCCACACCCTCAAAAGCCATCCAAAGCATAGGGTCGACCGTTAATCTGGCATATACCCCTTTTTCTACTATTGCAGAAAACCATTCGCATTCATTCATACTTTGGCAATCGTCAAACGAAGCACCATGAGCAGAAAGAATAACAGAACAAAATTTTCCACGTGTATCACTATTAGGTCTATCATCATAAATAATAAAACGGATAGCCCCGGAAACTACAACGATATTCAATTTCATCCGTCTGTGACGTTTCCATCCTTTTCTAACACCTTTTTTAGCTTCTGAAAAATAGGCTTCTCCAAAGCCACAATAATCAGCATCAGAAGCTTTTAAAGCATGCAAGACATCACCCTTAGGGGTGTATATTCTTTTCAAAGGAGTGACAGAAACTCCATTTATTAAAGGCTCCATAATAAATCTTGTTTTTTTGCCTCTTGAACGAAATTTTCTATTTGAGCAATAGTAACATCGTACAATCTGTTTTCATTTCCACTATAATATTCTCTATACCAATCAGTAATATATTTCACTGTAGATTGGTAGCAAAGAGTGGAATGCCAATTAAGATAAGCTAATGCTTTATCACAATTCAACTTCAGTAATTTAGCCTCTTCAAATGGTATTTGACCTGTAATAGACACACATTTTTCCGGATTCATACCCCAATTAATAGCGATATCAGTTACAAGTTGAAGCACGGTTTTTGTTTGTTCTGCCCTTGGTCCGAAATTAAAAGCTTCGCCATTATTGATTTTATTGGAAGCTAACATTTGGCCTAGACGAAGGTACCCGCTCAAAGGTTCTAAAACATGTTGCCAAGGACGAGTTGCTTTAGGGCTACGTATTTCAACGGGCTGATTATTTGAGAAAGCTTGTATAGTATCAACAACAATTCTATCTTTACTCCAATCGCCACCTCCAATAACGTTACCGGCGCGGGCTACACCTAATTTTACAAATGAATTATTTTTGATAAAAGAGTGCCAGTAACTTTTGATTACCAATTCTGCAGCACCTTTTGAACCGGAATATACATCTTTGCCACCCATGGCATCATTTTCTCTATATCCCCAAATCCACTCTACATTATCATAAGCTTTATCACTTGTAATTAATACAGCGGTTAAGTTCCAATCCACATTCTTTATGGCTTCTAGCACAGAAGCAGTACCAATAACATTGGTTGAAATAGTATCAAAAGGATTTTTATACGAAGTAGAGACAATGGCTTGAGCTGCAAGATGAAAAATAAAATCAGGCTTAATTTTATTTACAAAATCAGCAAAAGCATCTTTATCTCTTACATCTGCAAACTTCTGTTCTTCTATTTTATGTTCAAGGTTTAATACCTTATACATTGAAGGATTAGTAGGTACATCAATAGAGTAACCATACACTTTAGCTCCACATAACAAGAGCCATGTAGAAAGCCAAGAACCTTTAAATCCGGTATTACCGGTAATAATTACTTTTTTATTTCGATAGATATCACTGAACATAAATTACCAAATTTTCCAAGGAGCTTTATTATTATCCCATAATTGATTTAACTCTACATTATCTCGTAATGTATCCATCGGTTTCCAAAATCCTATATGTTTATAAGCATTAATCTGTTGTTGAGCCAATAAACGTTGCATAGGTTCTCTTTCAAACATTTCATGGTCCCCTTCAAGAACGTCAAAAACGCCAGGTTGACAAACAAAGAAACCGGCATTAATCCATGATCCACTATTTTGAGGTTTTTCTAAAAAATTCAATACAGAGCCATCACTATCTATATCGACAACACCCAATTTTCCACTTGGCTGATAAGTAGTCATTGTAAGTAACTTACCGGATTTTTTATGACATTCTATAGTAGCATTAATATCGATATCACCAACTCCATCACCATAAGTAAGTAAAAACGGAGAGTCGCCGATATATTTTTGAATACGTTTAATTCTACCACCGGTAAGAGTATTCAAGCCGGTATCTACCATAGTTACCTTCCAATTTTCAGAGTGGTTATCCAATACTTCTACACTATTATTTGACAAATCTACGGTCATATCGCAATTATGTCGAAAATAATTTGCAAAGTACTCTTTAATAACATATTGTTTATAGCCACAGCAAATAATAAAGTCATTAAAACCATAATGGCTATAAATTTTCATAATATGCCAGATAATTGGTTTTCCACCAACCTCTACCATCGGTTTTGGTATTAACTGGGTAGCTTCACTTAATCGAGTACCAAATCCACCTGCTAACAATACTACTTTCATAAATTAATGTACAATTAAATTATTGACGATATAGTGATTCCGCATTTTTTTTAGAAGCTCTTCTTGTAAAAAATTCATCTAAATACCCTATGCCATATCCAAATAGTTGGAAATAACTAGTGACGATAGACAACAATGCAATATTAATATTTTTGTTTTTGATAAGCGACTCACAAAATATTAATAATACATAAATGAGAAGAGGCAATAAAAACAGAGCATTACAAAATATTATTGACAAGAGAAGCAAGAAAACATTTCCCAAGAAGAAACAAGAAGGCAGAAGGTGCATAATTTTAAAAGACCCCGGATGAAGCGATGACAATAATATTCTCGCTTTACCAAAGGTATTAACCTGTTTAAAAAAACCATTAAGAGATATTCTTCTTTTATGAAAGACATAAGCATTAGATATCAAACCGACAGAAAAGCCTGCCTCTTTAATACGCATACTTAAATCTACATCTTCACCTATCATCTCGCGATAACCATTAGTTTTCTCAAATACTTCTTTTGAAAAGCCCATATTAAAAGCGCGAGGCATAAAATTTTTCATCTTTTTTCTACCCCCACGAATTCCACCGGTAGTCATTATCGACGTCATAGAATAATTTATGGCTAATTGTAAGGTAGAAAAAGTGTCATCCGCATTATCCGGACCTCCAAAACAATCAAGATAATTTTTCGACAAACTATCTCTAACAACCGAAATATAATGTGGAGGAATAATACAATCAGAATCGAAAAGTAAAAAATAATCGCCGGAAGCATATGCCATTCCATGATTACGTCTTGTACTACGACCTGTATTTTCCTCAAAATATTTTATGTTTAAAGAATTAGAGTAATTCTCAACAACACTTTTGCAAGTATCTACACAAGTACCCTCCATAATAATGACTTCAAAATCTTTATCTGTTTGATTTTTCAGACTATTAAGGAATTCATTTATTTCTTCCGATCTATTATATACAGGTACTATTATAGAAAACTTCATAATATTACAATTTATTTTTAATTAATTTCGATTCTTCTTCGTAACCCGGTTTATCGAGTAAAGCAAACATATTCTTTTTATAAGCCTCAACACCAGGTTGGTTAAAAGGATTAACTCCAAGAATATAACCACTTATTCCACAAGCAATTTCGAAGAAATACAATAATTGTCCTAAGTTATATTCCGATAATTCGGGCAAAACTATTTTAAGATTAGGAACACCACCATCTACATGAGCGATACATGTACCTAATTCCGCCATTTTATTAACATTATCAATATTTTTTCCTGCCAAAAAATTCAATCCGTCCAGATTATCTTTATCATGAGGAATTAATAATGAATGGGTTGATTTTTCGACAGTGATAACTGTTTCAAAAAGGTGTCTTTCACCATCTTGAATATATTGTCCCATTGAATGTAAATCAGTAGTAAAATCGACTGCTGCAGGAAAAATTCCTTTTCCATCTTTTCCTTCACTCTCACCATAGAGCTGTTTCCACCACTCGGCAATATAGTGTAATTTAGGATTGAAATTTACTAATAGTTCTATCTTTTTACCGGTTTTATATAACTCATTACGGATAATTGCATATTGAATTGCTATATTATCTGTACTTGGAACGATGGCTTTATTTTTCATATCTATTGCTCCATTCACGAGTGCTCTAATATCATATCCGGCAACGGCAATAGGAAGGAGACCAACAGGGGTAAGTACAGAGAATCTTCCACCCACATTATCCGGAATAACATAAGTAGTAAATCCTTCTTTATCAGCCAATATTCGCAAAGCACCTTTTTCTTTATCGGTAATACAAATAATTAATTTTTTTGCTACCTCTTTACCTGCTTGATTTTCTAATTGAGTTTTTAATAATCTGAAAGCTATAGCCGGTTCTGTAGTAGTTCCTGATTTAGAGATAGATATAATACCAAACTTTTTATCTTTCAAAAGTTCCTGTAATTCAAATAGATAATCTTCTCCAATATTTTGTCCTGCAAAAAGAACTATTGGATTTTTTCTATCTTTTTGCAATAAATCGAAACTATTATTTAGAGCTTCAATAACAGCTTTTGCTCCCAAATAACTTCCACCGATGCCAATAACGACAACAATGTCGCAGTTATTTCTCAGCACCCTTGCAGATTCTTCAATACTATCTAATAAATAGTTATCAATATCATTAGGTAAATTAACCCAACCTAAAAAATCATTACCTTTACCTTTTCCATTTAATAAATCAGACAAAGCAATGGAAGCTATAGAAAAATTATTTTCTAAAACATTATCTGACAAAAAATTCAATGCTTTATCAAATTTGAAACTAATACCATTCATATTTATATCAATAAAAAAATTACATTAATTTCGTTGTTAATTCTCTCATCACTGTCATAGGATTTTTATGGCAGTAAAGTATATCGTATACTGCATCCAAAATAGGCATATATACTTGATAATTTTCATTAATTTCATGGATACATTTTGTGCCATAATATCCTTCAGCAATCATTTCCATTTCCATTTGAGCAGTTTTCACGCTATATCCTTTACCAATCATATTACCAAAAGTTCTATTTCTGGAAAATTTAGAATAAGCTGTCACTAGCAAGTCTCCCAAATAAACCGACTCTTGAATATTTCTATGAAATGGGTGCACTGCGTTACAAAATTTATTCATTTCTTGAATTGCATTAGATACCAATACAGCTTGGAAATTATCACCATATTTCAAACCATGACAAATACCGGCGGCTATTGCATAAATATTTTTCATAACTGATGAATACTCTACTCCATACACATCATCAGAAATAGAAGTTTTAACAAAATCGGTATTTACTAAGGATGCTACAAGACGAGCAATTTCTCTATCGGGGCAAGCAATAGTAAGGTACGAAGTACGCTCTAAAGCAACTTCCTCCGCATGACAAGGTCCACTTAAGGCACAAATACTATCATAAGGAACGTTATAAAATTTATTAAAGTACTCAGAAATAACGACATTTTCATCCGGAACTATACCCTTAATGGCAGAAACAATTATTTTTGAATCCAACCTACGACGAAGATTTTTCATATGAGATTTGAAAAATGGTGAAGGGGTAGCAAAAATCAATATATCGTTATTTGCAACAGCAGTATTTATTTTATTAGTAAAAGAAATTCTATCAATATCAAAAGTAACTGATGACAGATAAGATGGGTTGTGAGCAATTCTTTTAAACTCATCAATTTGCTCTTGTCTTCTCATATACCATGTTATTTGCGGTACATTACGAAGTATTATTTTAGCAATGGCAGTAGCCCAACTACCTCCACCCATAACAGCAATTTTTGGTACATTATCTATCATAATATATAATTTTTAGCAGTGTTTTTCAAAATATTAATTTATTTATTATCAATAGAATGTTTTCTATTTTCATAAGCTTCAACAATGCGTTGAACTAATTTATGTCTTACAATATCTTTTTTATTAAATTCTATTACGGCAATACCTTTAATACCATTAAGAACTTGGAGGGCGTCTTTCAATCCTGATTTTTGAGAATTAGGCAAATCAATTTGGGTTAAATCGCCGGTAATAATCATTTTTGAGCCTAACCCCATACGTGTAAGGAACATCTTAATTTGTTCTATAGTAGTATTTTGAGCTTCATCAAGTACTATAACAGCGTCGGCTAGCGTACGTCCTCGCATAAAAGCAAGTGGAGCTATTTGAATGACATTGTTAGACATGTATTCGGCCAATTTATTGGCGGGAATCATATCTTGTAATGCATCATAAAGAGGTTGGAGATAGGGGTCTATTTTTTCCTTCATATCTCCAGGCAGGAATCCCAATTTTTCTCCTGCCTCCACAGCCGGTCTACTTAAAATAATTTTCTTAACCTCCTTATTCTTTAAGGCTTTTACGGCTAAAGCAATTGCTGTATAAGTTTTTCCTGAACCGGCAGGTCCTATTGCAAACAACAAATCGTTATCTGCATATTTTTTAAATAATAATTGTTGATTCGGAGTTCTGGCACATATTGTTTTTCCTGACACTCCATGGATTATCAGATTATCATCTTCTATAGTATTCACTTCGTTCCCTTTGATGACATCTAATATCTCCTCTTCTGTTAACTTATTGGTTACAAGAACCTTATTCATCAAAATATTAATAATATTTACAAGGTTATCTATATCTGTATCTTTACCAATAAGTTTTATCATTCTTCCTCTTGCAACAAATTTTACATTAGGAAAAAGATCTTTTAATATTCTAATATTAACATTATTGACACCATAAAAAGATGTGGCATCAACGTCTTCTATTAATTGAACAATTACTTCTGTCATATAAAAAAAAGGATAATAGAGCACATGGCTCTATTATCCATAAATTATTACCATGCAAAGAGAGGATATTTTACCATCATTTCATTAACTTCGGCACGAACAGAAGCAATTACTTTCTCATCTTCAGGAGAGTTAAGTACTCTATCAATTAAGTCAACAATTATCGGCATCATATCTTCTTTAACGCCACGAGTAGTAATTGCAGGAGTACCGAAACGTAAACCGGAAGTTTGGAATGGGGAGCGAGAATCGAAAGGAACCATGTTTTTGTTAGTTGTGATATCGGCAGCAACAAGAGCTTTTTCTGCAACTTTACCTGTTAATTCAGGGAATTTTGTACGTAAATCAACTAACATAGAGTGGTTATCGGTACCGCCGGATACGATTTTATATCCTTTATCCATAAATGCTTTTGCAAGAGCGGCAGCATTTTTCTTAACTTGAGTTTGATATTCTTTGAATTCCGGTTGAAGAGCCTCACCAAAAGCTACAGCTTTAGCAGCAATAACATGCTCAAGCGGACCACCTTGTACTCCAGGGAATACTGCAGAATCCAATAATGCAGACATCATTTTTATTTCACCTTTTGGAGTTTTCTTTCCCCATGGATTTGGGAAATCTTTACCCATCATAATAACACCACCACGAGGACCGCGAAGGGTTTTATGAGTAGTAGAAGTAACGATATGAGCATATTTCACAGGGTTATCTAATAAACCGGCAGCGATTAAACCTGCTGGGTGTGCCATATCAACCATAAAGATAGCACCTATTTCATCAGCAACTTTACGAATACGAGCATATTCCCATTCACGGCTATAAGCAGAAGCACCTGCGATAATAAGTTTTGGTTTGTTTTCACGAGCAACTCTTTCCAATTGATCGTAGTCTACTCTACCATCTTCTTCTTTTACGCTATATTCCAATGCTTTATAGTTAATACCTGACATATTTACAGGAGAACCGTGTGAAAGGTGTCCACCGTGTGAAAGATTAAGGCCCAAGAAAGTATCACCAACATTAAGGCAAGCCATAAATACTGCCATATTTGCTTGAGCTCCTGAGTGTGGCTGAACATTTGCCCATTCAGCACCAAATAATTGTTTTAAACGGTCGATAGCTATTTGCTCTGATTGGTCTACAACTTCAC
This sequence comes from Paludibacteraceae bacterium, assembly GCA_016292775.1. Lineage (GTDB taxonomy): Bacteria > Bacteroidota > Bacteroidia > Bacteroidales > Paludibacteraceae > Aphodosoma. Next base: position 10,974 of record JAEDFN010000009.1, on the reverse strand, counting down.
AACCGCCATAGTAACGTTTACCAGGATAACCTTCGGCATACTTGTTTGTCATTACAGAACCCATTGCTCTCATAACTTGTTCACTTACAAAGTTTTCTGAGGCAATCAACTCAATTCCTTTTAATTGACGTTGTTTTTCTTTTTCAATTAAATCAAAAATTTGATTATCTGCTTTCATGCTATTAAAATTTATATAATAAATAATTTATAATTATTTCTTTTTTACGGACCATCCAAAATGGCCTATTTCTTCTCCTAATTTATAGTATTTTCCATGCGAATAAGCAATTAATTTTGCTTTAGTCATGTCAAATGCGCCACTATTTTTATCTATATATTTTTCATCAGCTAAAATGTTTACAACATTTGCAATAAACATATGATGGCTACCTAACTCTTTTATTTCCACCACTTCACATTCTATGGATAATGGAGATTCTTTTATAATAGGAGCGTCAACCACTTGTGCTTTCAATGGGGTAAGATTCATTTCTTTAAATTTGTTGATATCTTTTCCACTTTTCACGCCACACCAATCTGTAGCAAAAGCCATTTCTTCGTTTGTTAGATTTATAACAAAGCATCCATTCTTTTTTATTAAGTCATAAGAATGTCGTTCCGGCCTTACTGAGATGTAGCACATTGGAGGGTTAGTGCAAATCGTACCAAGCCAAGATACTGTCATAATATTTATTTCATTTCCGTTACCACAACTTATCAATGCAGCAGGTAATGGATATATTAAAGTACCGGGCTTCCATGTAGATTTACACGACAACTCGGATGAAATTAACGAATCTTTTTTACACATATACAATGATGTTAGTCGAACACTAATTTTATAAATACATGTATATTAATATTTTGCAAATAGAGTATCATTAATAAAAAAATAATACCCCATTATTTTATTATTGGCAAAGTTAATACTTTTTTTCCAATTACCAATACCGTTTATAACTTTACTTTTTACGATTAGATTTAAACAAATTCTTTCTATTTCTTTCGTAACTAAAATAATTATCTTTTTTACTACAATCTTTGTTTTCAAATAGTTTATCTATCAAATATTCCAGGTGATTTTTTCGTAATGTTTTTTTGATTTCTTCTCTTTTTTCCGGCAAGTACCAAAAGAAAAACTGCCTTTGAGCCAATTTATCTTGAGTAGTTTTTGCAACATAAATTTTTTCTAATGTATATGGGTTGTAACCGGTATAAAACATTTCTGTAGCCAACGTCATTGGTGTAGGTGTAAAATCTTGTACTTGCTCTAAATGAAAATTCATATTTTTTGTTTGCACTGCCAATTGTGCCATATCTGCGATAGTACAACCGGGATGGCTTGAAATAAAATATGGTATTATTTGCTGATTTAGATGATGTTTATCATTTTCATAATCAAATATCTTCTTAAATTTATGAAATAATGCAAAAGAAGGTTTTCGCATAACATTTAACACAGTATCAGAAGTGTGTTCCGGAGCGACCTTCAATCTTCCGCTAACATGTTTATTTATCAATTCTCTAAGATACTCGTCATTAATTTTATTAATATCCACATTTTTTGTATCATGCATTGCTATATCGTATCTAACGCCACTGCCTATAAAGCATTTTTTTATATATGGCAAATTATCTACTTTCCGATAAAGAGATAATAATTTTTCATGATTTGTATTCATGTTATTACAAACCGAAGGGAATGCACAGGATGAACGTTTACATTTTTTACAAAGCTCTTCATTTTTCCCTCTCATCATATACATATTTGCACTTGGGCCTCCTAAATCGGATAAATATCCCTTGAAATCGGAATCTTCACTTAAGGCTTTTATTTCTTTAAGTATAGACTTTTCAGATCGTGAAATAATAAACTTACCTTGATGGATTGATATAGTACAAAATGCACATCCTCCCCAACATCCTCTATGTGTATTTATTGACCACCTAATCATATCAAAAGCAGGGATTTTCTTCCCTTTATACTTTGGATGAGGAAGTCGAGTAAAAGGCAAATCATAAATAGCATCAATTTCTTCTGTTGTCATAGGAGGAAAAGAGGGGTTCACCACAACATAATCATCGCCATTTTTTTGACATATTATTGTTTGATTTAATTTATTACTCTCTTCTTCGATAATCTTAAAAGTCTGAGCTGAAATCTTTTTATCTTTTGAACATTGATTAAATGAAGGCAATTCAATAACATTATTATCTATGGGTTTCGTTTTTGACAGATATCCTATTTGAGGAATGTTATGTAAATCCTCAATAGTACCACCTTCATTCATTATTTTTATGATAGAAGAAATAGGTTTTTCTCCCATACCATAAATAAGAATATCTGCTTTAGAATCTACAAGAATTGATTTATGATATGCATCATCCCAATAATCATAATGAGCAAATCGACGTAACGAAGCCTCAATACCACCTATAACAATCGGAACATTCGGATATAAAGACTTTAAGATATTTGAATAAACAATAGTAGTTCTATCCGGTCTTAGCCCTCTTCTACCATCCGGAGAGTATGGGTCATCAGAGCGAAGTCTTTTATTAGCAGTATAGTGATTAACCATTGAATCCATACAACCTGCAGAAATTGCAAAAAATTTCTTTGGTTCGCCAAATTTTTTAAAATCTCTCAAATCTCCATGCCAATCCGGCTGTGGAACGATGGCAATTTTCCATCCGGTGGCTTCAATAATTCTACCTATTAACGCTGCACCAAAAGAGGGATGATCTACGTAAGCATCTCCGGAAAAGAGTACTACATCTACATCATTCCATCCTCGAATCTCAGCCTCCCTTTTTGTTGTAGGCAACCAATCTGATAATTGTTTTCCCATCATTATATCTTTATATACTACTATGGTTATCCTTTTTTATTATCATCTCACAATTCTTACAATCAAAAATAAGTCTGTACTTATCTTTGCCGTTTGTTATATATAAAGGCTCTTTAAAATCAATCTTATTATGCTGTTTTGAACAATAGCCAAGAGCATATTTAATGCAATATTTAGTGCGCATCAGTTCTACATCATCAACAATAAGTGGATTTGATTCAAAAGCCATTGGAACATTAGTTATTCCATGACGCTCATAAAAACGTTTTGACAATAAATTATTTACATTCAATGAATAATCTATCTTCCCTTCAGTATTATATTTATGATTTGTAGGGTGCAATACAAACTCTTCTCGTTTGTAATTATTTATTCTCGTTAAAACATGATTTTCTACAATGCTCTTCTTCCATTGGGTTAATAATGATGAAGGGATAAAATACATCTCTTTAAAGGAGAAAGAAATATTTTTTAATTCAAAACAAGTATTCCCCAATTTAGAAAATTGTTCTCTCCAAATTTTTTCCATCGATTCGGAATTTTTGGCTAATTCCACATCACATGTTACTTCAATTTTGGATGAAATGTTATCACAATCTATTGTATAAAAAGAAAAGCCTGTTGATACTTTGTTTATAATAATTTCAATAGGAATAATTCTATCAGCGCTATGATGAGACAATAATTTATTATAGTTTGCATCAAAATTTTTAAAAATAGATGTTCCGATTTTGAAATTAGGCATAGATAGAGGGAATAACTTGCCACCCTCCACTTTATTTATCCTAACTCCTTCAAAATCACCATTTTTATTAATAAAGCAAATACCATCTCCATTTGCAAAATCAACATCATTTTTATCGATAGAAAACCAGAAATCTGAAATTTTACTTACTTTTCCTACATATTTTCCTAATGATTTCGGTGTATCAAAAGAAGATAAATTTTTTTCACGTTGCTTTAAAAAATATGTAGTAGAGCCTCTATAGAATGTTTTTTCAATATCAGGATTAAACAATAGTTTGGTATATCCTGAAGATGCCTTCCTTAAATTTGTATCGTTTAAAATATTGTCAATTAAGAGTCTATAATGAGCAGTAATTGTTTTTACATAATCCAAATCTTTTAATCTTCCTTCTATTTTAAAGGAAGAAATACCGGCATCAATCATCTCTTTAAGATAACTTGAAGCATTCAAATCTTTTAAAGATAATAGGTGTTTATTTTTAATAATTTCACGATTATCAGCATCCACAAGGTTGTATTTAACCCTACACAATTGAGCGCACACTCCCCTATTTGCACTTCTACCACACTGATATTGACTAAGATAACATCTACCACTATATGATACACATAATGCTCCATGAATAAAAGCTTCTAATGTAACGTTAGTATTATCTGCAATATATTTCATCGTATCGATTGGGGTTTCACGAGCTAATACAACTTGTTGAAATCCACATTTCTCTAAAAATTGCACTTTTTCCAATGTACGGATATCACATTGTGTGCTTGCATGTAAATGGATAGGAGGAATGTCCATCTCTAAAATTGACATATCTTGAATTATGAGTGCATCCACTCCTATATTATATAAATTAAAAATTAATTTACGGACCTCATCTAATTCCGAATCTTTAAAAATTGTATTTAGAGTAACGTATACTTTGGCATTAAAAAGATGAGCATATGAAACTAATTTTTCTATATCTTCAAAAGAATTGGAAGCAGAAGCTCGAGCTCCGAATTTTGGAGGTCCTATATATACGGCATCAGCGCCATGATTAATAGCTTCAATACCAATCTCACAATTTTTAGCAGGACTTAATAGTTCTATTCTATTATTCATAACAACCTCTTTTCTCTTATTTTTTATATAATTCTTTTATCACCTCCAATGGCCATTTCCAATTTTGGTATACCAATTGAGCGATAGTAGGAGCTAATATCATTCCTAAAAGTTTCATATCAAAGAACACTTCAAATAATATGAATAATACTAAGGTAAAGAATGCAGACCACAAAGAAGCTTTGAAAAAAGGAACTTCATTTTTTGACAATAAATATTGAGCTGCATTTGCATGATTTGTACTTAAATACATATGCAAAAACAATATAGATAACAACCCATTTGATATTAATTGTGTATTACTATGCATAAGATTTAATGTCCAATTTCCAAATAAAATGACAATAATATACGAGCTAAAAAATACTAAAAACAAGATAACACAAGAAATGAAGAATATTCTTTTTATTTTGTCAATTTTATTTTCAACTCTCCATTGGAAAACTTTTGGAATATATACATTTGTAAATACTTGAGATACAGAAGCAACTACATTTATCAATTGTAATGTAACTCCATAAGCTCCCATATCTGCAAGGGATACAAAATAGGGGCCTAAGAAGGTACTTGATTTATTAATAAAAAAACTTCCTAAACCGGATAATCCGACTTTAACAGCATTTGGATATATTGCTGATAACACGTTTTTATAATCGCCATCATCGGCGAGTTTCAGTTTTTCTTTAATATTTTTGGTAAAGAATGAAATAGAAGCCCCAAATCGAATAATAAGATTTGAAATAAATTGTGCAGAGACGATAGCTATCAATCCATAACCAAGCAATAAAAATACCACAGCAACTATAACATACATCAAGTTACCTAATAACACAAATTGATTGGACCTTTTTACCAATCCCCTTCCATATAATAAAGATTCAAAATATAAGGTATAGAGACTATAAGATTGATTAATGCATACAATTATCCAAGAAATAATTACTTCTGACTTACTTTCTGAATAATCATATAATATTGAATAGACATAAACAGTACCAAGGGTAATTAAAAAAATAAAAAGAATAATAGCGACTCTTGAATAGAAGAAACGCATTGCCCTTATAGTACTTTTAAGTAGGTTATAATCAATTAAATCATCAGAAATATTAGATTGATTTATAGTTTGAAATCCCTGTTTTTGTAAATTTCTGACGCCACTAAAAACGTAAGCGACATTTCTTGCAAAAGATTGGTTAAATCCGAAATCAAGTAATGTAGATATGACACCAACAGAAGTAAAGATTGTCCAAACACCTATTGTTTGAGCCGGCAATTTATTAAGAATAAAAGGGAATAACAACACGCCTGCTCCTAATTTAAAAAAAGTAGCAAGTACCGTCCAAAACAAGTCTTTTTTCCCTATATCAGCTACAGCCATACAGCATTTTACGTATATAATCTTTAAACTACAAAATTAATACTTATTTTTCAATTGATAACAAAAAAAATGGACAATCAATGATTATCCATTTTTCACTATTACAGATATATGGTATTATCTGTTCATTTCTTTATCAATTGACTCATATATTGAGTTTTGTGATTTATATTCAGGCACCAATTGTTTCATTAATCTTACCACGTTATAATTATCATTATTAAAAGCGGTATTTATAATTTCTTCATATATTGGTAACACTTGATCATAACAATATTCTTGTACATCGGCTATCATTATCTTTTCATTTGGAGTTTTTTTCACTTTCTCTTTTACATTCAATAACTCTTCATATAGTTTCTCACCCGGTCTTAATCCTGTATATTGAATATTAATATCTTTACCTTCTTCCAAACCGGCAAGATGTATCATCTTCAAAGCCAAATCTTTAATTTTTACGGGTTGCCCCATATCAAAAATAAAAATCTCACCACCATGCCCTAAAGTAGCAGCTTCAAGTACTAACTTACATGCTTCCGGAATGGACATAAAATATCTAATGATATCAGGGTGAGTTACTGTAATAGGACCTCCTTTTGCTATTTGCTCTTTAAATAAAGGGATAACAGATCCGTTTGAACCAAGAACATTACCAAAACGGGTAGTAATAAATCTGGTAACCTTATTATTATCAATGATTAACTTTTTAAATAAACTTTGAACATAAATTTCTGCGATACGCTTTGAGCATCCCATTACGTTAGTAGGATTAACGGCTTTGTCGGTACTAACCATAATAAATGATTTTACGTTATTGACCACTGATAAATCTGCCAAATTCTTAGTACCCAAAACGTTTGCAATAATACACTCAGAAGGATTTTCTTCCATCAAAGGAACATGCTTATATGCAGCAGCATGAAAAACAATCTCCGGATGATATTCTTCAAACACACATTTAACATGTTCTTTCATTCTAACATCAGCAATAACATACTGACATTTAACGTCTTTATATTGCTCATTTATCTTCAATCTAAGATTATGCATTGGTGTTTCCGCATTATCGAGCATAATCAATAATTGTGGAGATAATTTCAACACTTGATTTACTATTTCACTACCGATACTTCCTGCTGCTCCGGTAACTAGTACTACCTTATTATTAATCATTTCTTTCACAGGTGTAATATCGATATCAATAGAATCCCTATACAACAAATCTTCTATCTGAATATTTCTCAAATTTTTCTCAACATCAACCTTAGAAACTATATCTTCCATCTTACTGATATTAGGTAATACTAAGATATGAATATTATTTTCGATGAAAATATCAAAAGCGTTATACCTATCCAATTCTTTAATTTTCAAAGGAGAAACAATAATACTTTCTACATGATTTTTTTTGAGATTATCCAACATAATATCTTTATCTGTGGTAGAAAATACCGGCAAACCTAATATATATTTATTTGTTGCATTTGTCTCATCATTTAAAAATCCTACAACTTTATATTGTTGTTCTGTCGAAGACATCAACATTTGTGCAATACTGATACCCATAGATTGAGTACCATATATTACAACTTTAGACATATTTTTCTTTGATTTATTGATTATTATATCATAAAATAACTTTACTGACAACCTAAATATGAACAAAATAATAAATGACGTTACAGAATAAAAGAGGATAGACAAACGATATATCAACCCATAATCGAAAAACACTACTGATAATTGATTTAACCCTATAACAACAACAAATGTCAAAAGGCAAGACAAAAATAAGCGAAGAACGTCGTTAAACGTTGAAAACCTGATTATTCTTGCATAAGTACGGAAAATAACAAAACTTATAACTTGAACAACCATAACAAATAACATTTGTTTTATAAAGGTGAAGTTCAAAAAAGAATTCATTTCTGAATACCTATAATAATAGATGTCCGCCGATAATAGGTATGAAAAAATGAACGCAAAAATACAAGAACAAACATCAAAAATAAAAATAAAGATGCTTGGCAAGTAATAGGATGATACAATTTTAGAAACAAACAATTCTTTTAATTTTCTCATAACCAAATATATATGTAATTCACAATGTTAAAACATTCCAATAACAAAAGTAATGAATATTTTTTATATACAATACGATTTGAAATGTTTTTTTTGAATTAATACAAAAGTGCCAAAACAAACATAAATAATTTGTTTTGACACCAAACTTAAAAAACAAATCCAATAATTAGTTTTTCAGATATATTTATATGGATGAATCTAACCTTACTATATAGGAAAGTACTCAATTAAAAAAAACAGATGAATAACTAAAAAAACACATGCCCATTACATATTTATACTATAAATAAAATGAGCCAAACACACAAAAAAATAGGAATAAGCACCTACATAATAAATGCTTATTCCTTATTATTTTATTATCAAATATTGGTACTATTTATTCCTAATAGCTGCCTGCGCGGCTGCTAACAGAAACCGATTTTCAGCACTTTACGGCAAATTTGGGAAACATTTGGGAAACATTATGAGCATGTACTCACATTATGCACCCGATTTACTCAAAATATCCGACCATTTTTGCCACTTCGACTACTTTTCGATATTATAATTGTTAAACACTATTGTTAGAACACACATTGCATTACGACTTTTACGCACGTTCTGCAAATTTTGCTTGCATATAAAACAAAGACCTCAGCCAAGTGGTGGCAGAGGTCAATGAAAAGTTCATAATCAAATGAAATTTTGTGGAAATGCCAAATAATTATTAGCAATTTCTATAATGAAATCAGTCTGAATTATATTTCTCCATGACGTGTTTGAATTCTTCAGGATAGTTTGCCTTCAAATAAGCCATTTGATAGGCCAGCCAAGTGTAACAAACAGCGTGAGACTTATTAAAAGCATACAATCCTTTCCTCTCCATTTCATTCCATACCTTTTCAAGGGCATTCTTTTGGTGTCCATTCTTTATACCACCTTCTATGAAACGAGGCTTTAAGATAGAAAGCACATCCATCTTCCTTTTACCGAGGGCTTTTCTCAGCAAGTCGCTCTCACCTCTATCGAAGTTAGCGATCAATCGGGAAAGCATCATGATTTGTTCCTGATAAACAATAATGCCATAAGTATTATGAAGATACTTTTCCGAGCAAGGAATCATATACTTGACGGCTTTCTTGGAATGCTTTTGCTTGACGAGAGTTGAAATATATTCCATCGGCCCTGGTCGATACATGCAGTTCAAGATGACCAAATCCTCAAAGCACGTAGGATGAAGTTTTTGCAAGTATTTTTGCATTCCTTTTGAACTGAACAGAAATACGTCATCAGTTTGGCCTGTTTGGAAAAGTTCCATTGTCTTCTCATCATCAATCGGAATCTTTTCAATATCGAAATCCTTATCATAGTGAACTTTGATACTCGCACATATATCCCTCATCTGGGAAAAAGTATTAAGATCAAGGAAATCAAATTTTATAAGACCAGACGACTCCACATGCAATCCTCCGTATTGAGTACAATTCACTATTTGTTCATTACCCTTTGAATCTTCTATGGAACAAGTTGAAACAGGTGCCCAATCTGACACAGGCTCGTCAGCAACAACAAACCCACAGGCATGAACACCTAATCCACAGATTTTTCTTTCTAATATAGCAGTATTAGCAAAGGCATTACGCAAAGGGTTCCCGACTTTTCGAATAGCTTTTCTTATTTCTGGTTCATATTTGATGTAATTCTTTATAGAACGCAAAGAATAACCTGACAGGAGTTCGTTAATAGCCAGAGTCTCAGGAATATGCATTTGGTTTACTCTTGCTACCGTACTGAATGCATTAGCTGTTGTGAATGTGCGGAAAGAAACAACATGAGCGCAGCATTCCTTGCCATATTTTTGTTGAAGCCATTCAAGGACACGTTCTCTACCTTCATCATCGAGGTCAATGTCGATGTCTGGGAACATCGTACCTTCTGGACTGAGGAAACGTTCAAAGAGTAAATCATACTTCAATGGGTCAATCTTAGTAATACCTAAGCAATAACATACAAGACTACCCGCAGCTGAGCTACGTCCAGGGCCGACCCATACACTAAGCTCCGATTGAGCAGTATTGACTACATCCTGTAAAAAAAGGAAATAGCCAGAAGCCGCTCTCTGCTTAATGATTTGCAATTCAAATTTCAGTCTATCAGAAACATCTTTAGGAAGTGATTCTCCATATATCTGTTTTGCTTTGGAAAAAGAAAGGTATTCCAGATAGTTGTCCTCCTTTTCCCTTCTCTCATTCCCAAAACCATCTGGAATGTTAATAGCAGGAACAATAGGAGCATGACGTATGTCATAGAATTCAACCTTGTCAAATATCTCCATCGTACTGGCTATAGCATCCGGGACATCTGAGAACAACTCGCACATATGTTTTCTACTTGTCAACCAGCGGAATTGAAGTATATCTGTTTTGGCAAATTCATCCATAGTCTTACCTGTAGCATAGCATTGTTGGATATTGTAAGCTGCCAAATCTTCAGGAGCAACATAATGAACATCATTTGTGGCTACAACCTTTACACCAGATTCCTTTGCTTTTTGCATAAGAACGGCATTAACCCTTTGCTGTTCAAGCATCAAATCACTCGGCGTGTCGCTCTTTAAGTCATAATCAGCACAACGCTGTAACTCCAGATAATAATCCACCCCAAAAGTTTGCTTATACCATTTGATAGTTGCATCAAGCCCTGCTATGTCATCGCTTACTACATGGGAATATACCTCACTACCTACACCACCAGATAGAACGATTATACCTTCATGGTATTTCTCCAGATCATGATGGTCTGTTCGTGGTCTCATATAGAAGCCA
>JAEDFN010000008.1 GCA_016292775.1 Paludibacteraceae bacterium | reverse complement strand
GTCGCCGCCACTTTTCAAGGAGAACCCCCTTACCGAGGTTCTCCTTTTTTTTATTCTTCCCCCTCATTCTTTCCATTATTTCCCTACGTCTCTTCGTTACTCACTACTATTTTTTCTAGGTTCTTCAATTCTTTTATCCCTTGTTTTTCTACTAATCCTCTATTTTCTTCTACTTACTACAATTTCGCGGCTCTTTACTTCTAAAACTCTCGTTTTTTTCTACTATTCCCGCCTCTCCCTGTTGATTATCCACTGTTTTATTACCTGATTTTTCCCTATCTCTTGTTTCTTTTCCCTGAATACTTTTTTATTTTCCTATTATTCTCTATTTTATTATTTACTATGTTAACCTCTCTTATTTCAAATTCTTTTAATCCTTCTTCCACTTCTTTTTTCTTATCCATTTATTACCGAAAGTAAATTGGGTAATGAAATTGTTTAATCTAAATCATAATATACTTATTAGTTTTTTTGATATAAGAGCACATATCCTATTAGTATTTAGCGGTAAAAGCAGATATGTTATGAGAAAATTCTTCGATGCGAACCGAGGAGTACTTCTCTTATGGAAGTAAAAGCAGATATGTTATGAGAGAATTCTTCGATAGTCATAATTTTTTGTAAAAAATTTTGTTGGTAAAAAAAATAGGTTGTATATTTGCAGTGCTAAAGTGATAGTAGAGATACTATAGATCAGCCGAGCAATGACGCACGCTGTGTAGTCAACGGGGGAAGGAGGTGTAATGCCTCCGGTTTTTATTTTAAGCCCATTACATTACGCACAATAGATTGTGCATTTGGTTTCTTAATATTAGTTTATACTCCTCTTTATATATTTAATACTTCAATTTCCCCTTTTACTTCTTTTTTATTGTCAGTTACAATTGATTGAACCTAATTTCTTCGTTTTTATCTGCAAAAATTTACTTTATTTATTCTTGTTTGTATATTAACTTGTTGAATTATAGGTTGATATAAATTTTTTAAATATTTTTGTTGAATTATTTGGTGGATTCAAAAAAACATACTACCTTTGCATCGCTTTTGAGGAGGATACCTTACTTAGTAGTTAGGTCTTACAAAAGAGAGTTTGGGTATATATTAAAGTATACGTAGTCTCGGATAAATCCTTTAAAGTTAACGATTGTCTCATGGTGTAATGGTAGCACTACAGGTTTTGGTTCTGTCTGTAGAGGTTCGAATCCTCTTGAGACAACAGATAAAGTGGAAGAAAAAAATCTTCCACTTTTTTATTTTTATACTTCTCCGATTGCACTTTCTGAAAATTATTGTACCTTTGCAGTTGTTTAAAAAATTTGTGTGTATTATGAATAAACAATTGCTAAATCATTGTATGAAATGGGCATTCGCTTTTAGTGCCTTATTTATTTTAAATTTTATACTCGTTTCTATTTTAAAATTATCTTTTCTCTCTTTTGTATTTGATATCGCTGCTATCCTTTTTGTAATTTTCGTTACTATTAATGCTCGTGTTAAATGCAATAATAATGAATTTAGTTATAGTCAGAGTTTTAAATATATTTTCCTTCTTTACTTTTTTACTGCTTTTGTCGTAGCTCTATTTGAATTAATTTACGTTCAATTTATTAATACTTCTTACCTTAATGATTCTTTAGAAACCGTTTTAGCTACTGTAGGTCCTGTCTTGGAATCCGAAAATCTTGAAGATTCTATCGAGGTAATTGAAATGTTATTTACTCCAAAATATTACGTCTTTTTCAGTTTTTTTAATTTTATCATTGCTGGATTTTTTGTAGCTCTTATCTTCTCTATTTTCTTAAGGCGTTCCCCTTCTATTTTCGATAAAAAATTCGATGATGAGAATGTAGATAATTCCGATAATAACGCAAAAGATAATAATATCGAAGAGTAGTTTCCTTTGTTGCAGAATAATTGTTATAATATAATTTATCCTTTAGAGTATTACTCGTCTTACGTAAAAACTTCATAAATATTTGATATAATGGACTTGTCAATAATAATTCCTTTGTTTAATGAAGCGGAATCTCTTCCTCCTCTTTATGATTGGATAAAAAGGGTGATGGATGAGAATAAATTCAGTTATGAGATTATCTTTATTAATGATGGTAGCACTGATGATTCGTGGAAGGTTATCAACGATTTGAAAAGCAAAGATGATTGCGTTAAAGCTATTCGTTTCCGTAGAAATTATGGAAAATCTCCGGCCCTTTTCTGCGGTTTTGAAAAGGCACAAGGCGATGTTGTTATCACAATGGATGCCGATTTACAAGATTCTCCTGACGAAATTCCGGAACTCTTCAGAATGATAAAGGAGGATGGTTACGACCTCGTTTCCGGTTGGAAAAAGAAAAGATATGATAATACCTTTACAAAAAACATCCCTTCAAAGATATATAATGCTACAGCTCGCAAGGTTACCGGTATCAAACTTCACGATATGAATTGTGGATTAAAGGCTTATCGCTTGGATGTAGTAAAGCATATCGAAGTTTATGGCGAAATGCACCGTTATATCCCTTATCTTGCAAAGAATGCAGGATTTTCAAAAATCGGAGAAAAGGTAGTAGTGCATCGTAAACGTGAATTCGGAAAATCAAAATTCGGTTTAGAGCGATTTGTTAATGGTTATCTCGACTTATTTTCTCTCTATTTCTTGAATAAATTCGGCAAGCAACCGATGCATTTCTTCGGACTTTGGGGAAGTATTATGTTCTTAATAGGCTTTATTGCTATTATCACTGTCGGAGCTATCAAAATATACCACCTTTGTAACCATATGCCGGCACCGCTTGTAACAGATACTCCCTATTTCTATATCGCAATTACAATGATGATTTTAGGTACACAGATGTTCCTTTCAGGTTTTGTCGGCGAACTCGTTAGCCGCTCTAATGTAGAAAGAAATAAATATCAAATTGCAGAGGAGTTATAATCCGGTATTTCTGTGATTTCACCTCTTATGATTTTTTTTATATCGTTAATCATAAGCATTAAAGTATACGATTACCTCTTTAGAGTTAATATGATTTATAGAAATAATAAGACGTTTTATTAGATGGAAACTTTTTTAGAGATATTAAAATTCACTATCCCCTCGATGATAATGTTGTTGGGTGTGTATTTGATTATAAATAAGATATATAAACAAGAGGATGATAGGCGTAAATTCGAACTTTATAAGTTGAATAAGGATGTTGTACTGCCGGTACGATTACGTGCTTATGAGCGTATTGCCCTGTTTTTACAACGTACTACCCCAGAATCTATTCTTACCCGTTTCGATTTCAACGGCCTTACCGTGCTTCAACTACAACAAATGTTGCATCACGCAGTTCGCGATGAGTTTGAGCATAATGTGTCGCAGCAAATCTATATCAGTAAAGAGTGTTGGGCCCTCGTGCTTACTGCAAAAGAGAGTATTATACAACTTATAAATACTTGTGCCGCCCAACTGAAACCGGAGGATGATGCTATGGCTCTTGCTCAAATGCTGCTAAATACTTATGCTGCAAACGATAATACGCCTACCGAAATCGCTATGAATCGATTGACTCAAGAGATTAAACAGTTCGGTTAAGCTTTTTCTTAATAATTAATATCAAGGATAATATTGATAATGAATAGAATACTAAAATTTTTCGCATTCTTTTGTTGCTCTCTGTTCCTTGCGGCTTGTGGAGATTCAAATACTTGCCAAAAGGAGGTAAATACTTGGCTACAAGCGAATGCTTATGAAATGTATTATAATACCGAGACAGAAATGATGGAGGCTAAAGCCCTCTCAATTCCTTTTGTCGTCTATGGTGTTAATAACGATTCTGTTCTTTATCAAGATAATAATATCTCTGCGTTCTCTTTGCCTTTAAACAAGTTCGATTCTATCACCGAATTTGTCTTTTCTACCCCTTTTGTTCAAATTCAAGATACCGTCAGCGACACTATTTTTGTTAATGACACTCTCTCTTTTTATCATCAAAATGAGTTGGTGCTGGTATCCCTCGAATGCGGGTGTACTGTCAATTATACTATCGACGCTTTTTCATTTACTGTGAATGCAATCGATTCCGTTGTGCTTATTTCAAACGAAGTGCAAGTAGGTACTAAGAATAATTTTAATATCTATTTTAAAAGATGAAAAGGCGTGCGTTATATCTATTGTTGTTGTGCTTTTTATTTAACTCTGTTGTTGCTCAGCAATTTACTACACAAACCGAGAATGGGGTTACCCAAATAAAAGATTCTGTAGAGTATCGCCCATCTTCCGGTGGTCTAAAGCAATTTCAGAAGCCTGTATATCGAGGTATGTCTCTGCATCTCGATGTGGCGTCACCAATTATGGGCGCTATTAATGGTAAGGTATATAACGCCGAAGTTCAGATAGATGTTAATCTTTATCGACGCTTGTATCCAATATTGGAAGTGGGGTATACCGATGCTCAAAAAACTTTTTATAATGGCACTTCGTTTTCTACTACAGCCCCATTCTTTCGGCTCGGTATTAACTACGGACTTCTAAAACCTTTTCGCGACAATGGCACAATGCGCTCTGTAAAAAATTATCCTTTTATCGGTGTTAGATATGGTATGTCGTTTATGAATTATAATATTGAGAATGTTACTGTTACCGATGATTATTGGGGCAAAGACCAATCCTTAAATTATAAAAAACCTTTCGTCTACTCCGGTTGGATTGAGATTGTTGGTGGCGTGAGAATCGATATCTACAAAGGCCTTACTATGGGTTGGTCCGTGCGATTGAATACCGCTCTGCATACTTCCGCTGCCGATAAATCTTATGTGTGGTATGTGCCGGGATATGGTAAAACCGCCTCAACTGCTTTCTCTTTTAACTATACTATTGGTTATACCTTTTACAACGATAAAAATCAATGAAACGTAAACTATTGTGTCTCGTATTCTTGTTGTTGGCAGTAATCTCTTTTTCTTTTGCCGATAACCTAAATAAAAAGGTGGAATTTCGTGCCGCTTGGATTGCTACTGTGGCTAATATCGATTGGCCTTTGGCAGGCTCTTTTGATACTGATTCGCAACAAACGCATATGATTATGCTTTTAGATAGCTTGCAAAAACTTAATTTCAACGCTGTCATCTTCCAAATTCGTCCCACTGCAGATGCTTTTTACCAAAGTGATCTGGAGCCTTGGTCCAGATTTCTAACCGGAAAACAAGGTGTGGAACCAAATCCTTTCTACGATCCTCTCGCTTTTGTCATCCATGAGGCTCACAAACGTTTTATTGATGTTCACGTTTGGCTCAATCCTTATCGATTGCTAAATGCTGACGACCTTAATCTCTTGTCTCCCAATCATCTCTTCTTTAAAAAACCCGAGCTTTTTGTAAAATATGGTAATCAATATTATTTCAACCCATGTCTTCCCGAAACACGTCAATTCCTTTATAAGGTAGTGAGTGACATAGTGTCGAGATACGATGTCGATGCTGTGCATTTCGACGACTATTTCTACCCTTATCGTATTGCAGGAAAAGAGTTCCCGGATGCGAAATTCTTTCAGCAATCCACAGAATTTAAAAATATTGGCGATTGGAGAAGAAATAATGTTAATATAGTTATCAAAAATCTTTCCGACACTATAAAAAGTATCAAACCTTGGGTGGAATTCGGAATATCCCCTTTTGGCGTGTGGCGTAATGATAATGTCGACCCTATGGGTAGTAAAACTACTGCAGGTCAAACCAATTACGACGACCTTTATGCCGATGTTCTCCTTTGGCTCAAAAATGGTTGGATAGATTATGTTGTACCTCAATTATATTGGGAGATTGGTAAAAAAGCTGCCGATTATCGCGAACTCGCTAAATGGTGGAGCAAATATAACTATGATAAAAACCTCTATATCGGTCTATCATCTTCTAATTTAAATACGGCAAAACCAAAAGCTTGGAGTATGCCTAATGAGCTCTGCCGACAACTTACCCTAAACGATAGCATCGATAATATTCAAGGGGAAGTATATTTCTCTTGCAAAACTTTGCTCGAAAATCGACAAGGTCTGTGCGATAGTATCCGCAATAAATATTATTCTGCTCCTGCTTTACTCCCGGCTTGTAATAATCCACAGTCGAAACCGGCTATTGAACCGCAGAATATTAGGGTGGAAAAAATTGAGTCGCGCCACTACATTATGTGGGACGAAATTTCTGCCGATGATGCCGGACAAAACTCTTATTATATCGTCTATATGTTCGAAGATGGTGAAAAAATCGATACTTCAAACCCTAAAAAAATACTATATAAAACCAGAGAAAATTGTATAGACCTCTCTACAATACATTCCGATTCACGTCACTTACGCTTTGTAATTACTGCCGTAAATAGATATCATCGTGAGAGTTCTTATTCATATATGATAAAATACAAAAATAAAAGATGAAATTTTTAGGAATAATACCGGCAAGATATGCATCAACTCGCTTCCCAGCAAAGCCTCTTGCTCTATTAGCCGGAAAACCTGTTATTTGGCACGTTTATCATAATGCCTCTAAAGCGTTGCCCAATTTGGTGGTGGCTACTGATAACGAGCAAATTTTTAATACAGTACGCTCTTTCGGGGGCAATGTGGTGATGACTTCTTCCGAACATCGTACCGGTACCGACCGTTGTAACGAAGCTTATACTAACTTCGGTGTCGAGGCCGATGTGGTTATAAATATTCAAGGCGACGAACCTTTTATCAATCCCGCACAGCTGGAGGCTCTTAAAAATTGCTTCTCCGACCCTACCGTCGACATCGCTACTTTGATAAAACCTTTTGTGCCCGGCACTCCTTATAGCGTTATGGCAGACCCAAATACTCCAAAGGCTATTGTCAATTTTAATGGCGAAGCAGTATACTTTTCCCGTAGCGTAATCCCTTTCCTGCGTGGTGTGGAAAAAGATCTTTGGAGCTCAAAAAATACGTATTATAAGCATATCGGAGTTTATGCTTTCCGTGCCGAGGTGCTTAAAAAAGTGTCGCAATTAAAACAAACTCCTCTCGAATTGGCAGAGTCTTTAGAGCAACTCCGTTGGCTCGAAAATGGCTTGAAAATTAAAACCGCCGTTACAGATATCGAAACAATAGGTATCGATACCCCGGATGATTTGGCGGCTGCAGAAGAATATATTAAACATCTTAAAATATAATACAATGAAATACAATAGAATATTATTGAAATTAAGTGGTGAGTCACTTATGGGAGAGAAAAAACATGGTATTGATGACGTTCGTTTGTCGGAATACGCCTCTCAAATTGCCGAAATAGCTAATATGGGCGTGCAGGTCGCTATCGTTATCGGTGGTGGTAATATCTTCCGTGGCTTGTCAGGTGCCGGACGTGGTTACGATCGCGTGAAGGGTGACCAGATGGGTATGCTTGCTACCGTAATAAACTCGCTCGCTCTCGCTTCTGCTCTCGAATCTATAAAGGTTAAAACTAAAGTGCTTACCGCCGTTCGTATGGAGCCTATCGGTGAATTCTATACCCGCGATAAGGCGGTAGAGGCTCTCGAACGCGGCGAAGTGGTTATTTTCTCTGCCGGTACCGGAAACCCTTATTTCACTACCGATACCGGGGCTTCTCTCCGCGGTATCGAAATAGCTGCCGATGCTATGTTTAAAGGCACGCGCGTTGATGGTATATATACTGCCGACCCAGAAAAAGTTCCTGATGCCGTCAAATTCCAAGATATCACTTTCGACGAAATTTATAACCGTGGTCTTAAAGTCATGGACCTTACAGCTACTACTATGTGCAAAGAAAATAACTTGCCGATTATCGTCTTTAATATGGATGTTGTCGGTAACCTTAAAAAGGTTATCAATGGCGAAAATATAGGCACCGTTGTGCATAATTGATGAGATAAACCGGGCTGATACATCTCACCGAAGTGCTCCTGATACTTTTTGTTTTGACAAACTTTTCGGGATCTATTTCAGAGATATGTCAGCCCGATTTTTACTCATAATAATATTAAACAGCAATAGTTTATAATTGTTTTGTGTAAAAAATTATTATCCTGCCGGTCCTAAAAGAGGTTCATATCATATTTATCGAGGAGGCTGCTTTTTTTATGATAAGCAATTTTGTAGAGTATCGTCGCGTGACAAAGGATATTTAATGAGTTTAAAAGATTTCGAAAATCCATATATCTATTTTCTATATTATTACAATGTTTTTTTTAATTTAAATTAGGGATATATAATTTAGGAATATCAATTGTGAGCAAGATGTGTGGATATTTCAGCGATTTTCTTTGAAATTTCGTGAGTATGTTTCTCGTTTTTTTTTACAAAATTTTATCGTTTTGTATGGTTTTGGTAATATAATTTTAGGGCTTATACCCTCTTTTGATGAAAAATTATACGCTTTTTTTTAATGATTCAAAAAAATAAACCGCTGTAAATTAACAACTTTTCATTAATTTAATTCGTTCAAACGTAAAAAAGCAGAAAAATATTGTGTCTGTGATTTACATTTCTCAAAAAAGTATTAAATTTGCATTGGTAATTTCTTTTATATATAATGTAATTATAAAACGAGGCAAGGGTGAATTGCCTTCGTTTCTGTGTAATTTATTATTCGGAAATTTTACCCTTTTTATTTTATTTTTCTGTTATGTAATAGTGCGTCTATTATACGCAGTAACATTTTTTTTGCTGGAATTAAATTTATATTACACGAATAAAAATGATATTATGTTGTTAGGAAACAAACTTAAAAGTATTTTGATGGCTGTCGTTCTCTTGTCATTGACTTCCATGGCGATGGCTCAGAAGGTTACCGTACAAGGTACTGTGACTGATCAAAATGGCGAAACCGTTATCGGTGCCGCTATTCTCGAAAAAGGTACTTCTAATGGTACAGTAACTGATTTCGATGGTAAATATACCCTCAAAGTAGACAAAGGTGCTACTCTGGTATTTAGCTACATCGGATATATTACCGAAGAATTTGTTGCTAATTCCGACCAAACATACAACCTCGTAATGAAAGAGGATACTTATACTCTTGAAGAGGTGGTGGCTGTCGGTTATGGTTCTCAAACCAAAAAGGAGATTACCGGTTCTATTTCCAGCGTTAAATCCGAATCTTTTAACAAGGGTGTTACTGCAAACCCTATGGGTCTTATCCAAGGTAAAGTAGCCGGTCTTACTATCATCAAAAATGGTGGTGACGACCCTGCTCAAAACAGCTACGATGTTCAACTCCGTGGTGTTGGTTCCCTCAGTGGTTCCGCTTCTCCTCTTTACGTTATCGATGGTGTGCCTGGTGGCGACCTCTCTTCAGTACTCCCTTCAGATATCGAGTCTATCGACGTGCTTAAGGATGGTTCTGCTGCCGCTATCTATGGTACCCGTGCCAATGCCGGCGTTATCCTTATTACTACCCGCCGCGGCTCTAAAGATGGTAAATTCCACGCAGAATATAATGGTACTGTTTCTACAGGTGTTATCGCTGATGCTCCGAAAGTCCTTAATGCTCAACAATATCGCGAACTTATGGTTTCTAAAGGTCTTGGTGTTGATTATGGCGCTGATACCGATTGGATGAAGGCTATTACTCGTACTCCTATCAGCCATACTCATAATGTTTCTATCTCCGGCGGTAACGAAAACTTCAATTTCCGCGCTTCAGGTGGATATCGTGGCTTACAAGGTATTGCCCTTAAATCCAACTATGAAGAAATCAACGGTCGTTTCGCTGCAAACCAAAAAGCGTTCAACAAACGCCTCGAAATAGCTTACGACTTCTCTTATACTACTTCTACTAAAGCATGGGCTAATTACGACAACTTTAACCAAGCTGTTCGTTCAAACCCAACAATGCCTATCAAGTCTGACGACCCTAAATTCGAAAAATATGGCGGCTATTTCGAGTCTGATAACTTCTATACTCGTAACCCTGTTTCAGATATCGAACAAACTACTAACGACCAAAAAGATCAAGCTATTATCGGTAGCGTAAGAGCTACTCTTAATATTATCGAGGGTCTCAAATTCTCTACTTTCTATTCTATCCAAAATAAAACTGTTTGGAATGGTAAATTCCAAAAAAGTACTCTTCGTGAGGTTGCCGGTAAGAATGGTGTAGCTAACCAATCTTATGCCGCTTATACTCAACAAGTAGTAGAGAATACTCTCCAATATTTCGACCAATGGGGCGCCCACAGCTTCCAAGCTATGATTGGCCAAAGCTACCAAACAGAGCTCAACCAAGCCTTTAGTATGCAAAATACCGATTTCCCTCTCGATGAACTCCTCTATAACAACATGGGTCTCGGTCAAAGCCTTAAAAATCCTGTTGGCGACAACCTCCAAATGAGCTCAAGTAAATATAAAGATAAACTCGCTTCTTTCTTTGCCCGCGTGATGTATAACTACGATCAACGCTATTTCCTCAGTGCTTCCGTTCGTTTCGAAGGCTCTTCAAAATTCGGTAAAGAAGCAAGCAAAACTCTCGGCCGTTGGGGTGTGTTCCCTTCTATTTCCGCAAGCTGGAATATCGCAGGCGAAGACTTTATGGCTCAATACGATAACCTCGATGATATGAAACTCCGTTTCGGTTATGGTGTTACCGGTAATATGCCGGGCTCTTCTTACTTATATCTTATGACAGTTGGTGCAGGTGGCGATTATATCTTCAGTAATGGTCAATTTATCCAACCTTGGGGCCCTACTTCTAACGTAAACCCTACTATCCGTTGGGAAGAAAAACACGAGTTCAACCTCGGTTACGATTTCGCTACTTTCAAAAACCGCTTCACCGGTTCCCTCGACTTATATTTCCGTAATACTACCGACCTCCTCTATGAATACGACGTTCCTATGCCTCCTTATCCTTACGGAAAAAGATGGGATAACTACGGACAAATTTATAACTATGGTGTAGAACTTCAATTAAATGGTACCCCTATTCGTACTAAAAATTGGAACTGGGATATTAGCTTAAATGCCGCTTGGAACAATAACAAAGTGGTGCGTATTACAGGTGAACAATATGGTACCGAAGGTGTAGAGTCTTATGTTAATACCGGTTATATCTCTTCCGGTGATGGTGAAACGGGTAGCTATACTATGCGTCTCGCCGAAGGTCAACCTATCGGTAACTTCTATGGCTACAAATTCTATACTATAGATGAAAATGGAGATTGGATTTTCTCTACCCCTGCCGGCGGTTACACTAAAAACCCTACCGAATCCGATCGTATGATTATCGGTAATGCTCAACCTTTTGTTACTTTCGGCTTGAGTACTACTCTTACTTACAAAGAGTTCGACCTTGGTCTTAACTTCAGAGGTCAAATCGGTGGTCTTATCTTTAACGAAACAAGATACTTCTATGAGAATACTCGTGGTGTAGAAAACTGTTTGCAATCCGCTTTCGAAGGCGAAGCTGCAAAACTTACAAACTGGATTACTTCAGGCTCTGACAAGGCCTCTATCCGCCGTTTCTCTGATTTCTACCTCGAAAATGCTTCTTATTTCAAATTAAACGACCTTACTATAGGTTATACTCCTAAACTCGGTGAAAAATTCTCTAAATGGATTCACTATATCAGAGTATATTTCACCGCTCAAAACTTATTCACTATTACCGGTTATTCCGGTCACGACCCTGCTGCTGTCAGCATGTCAGGACTTACTCCGGGATTCGACGGTCGTTCTTATTACCCAACTCAAAGAGGTTTCAATCTCGGTCTTCAATTTAAATTTTAATGATTAAAGGAGTATTATTTATGAAACTGAAAAAAATATTTTTAAGTTTGGCTGTTATCGCAGCTGCAGTTATGCCTTCTTGTACCGACCTCGAACCGGAAATTTATACCGATGTCTTGAAGGATAACTATTTTACTACTAATGAGCAATTCAGTACCCTTATCGCTAATGCTTATGCTAACCTCGCCGGTGAGTATGGATATGTTTACCGCGAAGGATACTGGTCTATGCAAGAATATACTTCCGACGAGTGCGTTGTGCCTACTCGTGGTACCGACTGGTTCGATAACGGAGTCCCTATGGCTATGCATAAACATACTTGGGAAGAGAATACTCGTGATGTTAATAATGGCTGGAGTTTCGCTTATGGTGGCGTTGCTAAGTGTAATAACGTTATCAATAATATCTACGAAATCGCCGGTGAAGACGAAAGCCTTTATAACGAAGTGCAAAAAGCCGGTATCGCCGAGGCTCGTACTCTTCGCGCTTTCTACCACTTACTTGCTATGGACCTCTATGCTAATGTCTCTATCGACGATAATGGTGAAAAAATGGAACTTAAACAATACACACGTAAAGAGGTATTCGAATGGATCGAGAGTCAACTCCTTCAATGTATACCTAACCTCGATAATAGCGTGCGTTATGGTTCTATGACCCGCCCTGTTGCTTATATGATTCTTGCTAAGTTGTATCTTAATGCAGAAGTATATACCGGTACTCCTCGTTGGACTGAGGCTGCCGCTTATTGCGATAGTATCATTAATGGCGGTTACGGATATGTTGTGAATAAAGATTACTTCTCTGCTTTCAAAAAAGATAATGTTGGTAATCCTGAAATTATTTTCCCTATCGTATTCGATGCTACTTATGCTAATGGTAATATGTTCCACCTTATGACTCTGCACTATGTGCATCAACAGGTGTATGGTTTCACTACCGAAACTTGGAATGGTCCTTGTACTCTCGAGTCTTTCTATAATAAATATGCCGACGATGACCTCCGTAAAGCTCAATGGTTTGTTGGCCCTATCGAGAAAGATGGTCAAGTGCTTACTTATTCTAACGCCGCATATACCGATGCTCCTGCTATTATCGTACCTCAAGTGACTACTCTTCAGGACCCTACTGCAGCAAATACTTTCGAAGGCGCTCGTTTCGTGAAGTTCGAAATCGAACCGGGTATCGACCACCATGCTAATAGCGACTTCCCTCTATATCGTTATGCTGATGTACTCCTTATGAAAGCCGAAGCTCTTATGCGTATCAATGGTGGTTCTGCTACTGCCGAAGCTCTTGACCTTGTAAATGAAGTGCATACTCGTGCCGGATTAAAAGAATATACTCTCTCTGAACTTACACTCGATGAGCTCCTCGATGAGCGCGGTCGTGAACTCGCTTGGGAGGGTCACCGCCGTCAAGACCTTATCCGTTTCGGTAAATTCCACCTCGGTGGTTGGGAATTTATAGATCCTCAATCTCCTAACCGTTGCATTTACCCTATCCCTCAATGGGTGCTCGATGCTAACCCTGGTGTTTATACACAAAATAATTGGAAATAATCGAATTATCGTTTCGTTATTTTATTGCGTAACGGACGCGATTACTTGATATTTTAATCCTTTTTTATGCTTTATTAGGCTGACCCTCGGTTGTCTAATATTGAGCGACAGCCTAATAAAGTATAATTTAAAATCAGAACTTAATAACTTTATTAATTTTTTAAATTATATTAATTATGAAAAAATTTTCATTTTTCGCTGCTATTTTAGCAGCCGTAACTATGCTTTTTACAGCTTGTCCACACCCACCTGTACCTCCTACAACTATCGTTTATGATGGTTTCTACGTTATTGGTGAGGCTACTAATGTTCCTACTTTAACTTCTGAAGGTGCTGACCTTAGCGTTATGTCTCCTGGTTACAACGAGAACTCTTCTAACGAAATTCGCGATGGTCTTTATGAGAAATATATCGCCCTCGAAGGTGGCAAACCTTTCAGCCTCGTTCTTAAAGAAGGTGCTACTGAAACAAACTATGGTGCTACTCTTAGTGAAGTAAACCTCGCTAACGCAGAAGGTGGTAATGTTCGCGACCAACCTAATATCACTATCCTTCGTGGTGTTATGACTGAAAATACTACTATGCAAGTTGCAGAATCAGGCCTTTATCATATCGTTCTCGACTTGAACAAAGATGGTAAACTCGCTGATAAATCTATCATCATCGCTCCTGTTACTTGGGGTGTTCGTGGTGGTATGAATAGTTGGGGATTCACTGCAATGAAAGCTTCTGAATTCAACAAAACAAACATGTCTTTCACTGTTGATATCGAAGAAACTGCTACAGGTGAATGGAAATTCGCTTATGGTAATGGTTGGAAAATCGAACTTAACGAAGTTGCCGATCCTACTGCTGATAACGACGAAAGATTCATCAAAGCTAATACTAACTTAGGTGCCGGCGATAAAGAGGGTACTCTTAAACCTGGTGGTGGTAACCTCCCTCTTAACTCAGGTAAAAACGTTAAAATTACTTTGAACTGGAACCTTAAAGCCGGTAATATCGGTGATAGCTTCGATTATACTATCGAATATGGTGAAGTAGTTATCGAAGACCCTGCTACTTTCGTAGTTGGTTTCTCTGGAAGTGCTTTCGCTACTGAATCAGAATGGTGCGATCCTGTAGAAGGTATTACTAAAGCTGAACTCAATGCAGAACTTTCTAATTTCGACGCTACTACTCTCAATGGTACTTATGTTTATACTATCGACGAAATCGACTTCCTCGAGGGTAAAGAATTCAAATATCGCTTCAATGGTGCTTGGTTAGGTTGGGGTGCATTTACTCTTACCGGTGATACTGAAAACTTTACAGATAATGGAGGTAATATCAAAGTTACTAACGGTAAAGTTTACAAAGCTACTATTACTGTAGTTTGGGATAATGGTAAAGCTACTTCTCACACTGTTGATTTAGTAGAAAACGCTTAATAGCTTCTTTTATTATAATTGAAGGTGTGCCTTTTTAGGCGCACCTTCTTTTTTCTATCCTATATTATATTAATGCCCTTTTTTATTGCTTTTTGCACTACTTTCCTCATATAATTTATGGCTTCCCTATATATTCATATTCCTTTTTGTTCTCATAAGTGCATCTACTGTGATTTTATTTCCGGTACTAATCACTCGTTTATCCCCTCTTATGTCGATTCTTTGATAAAAGAGATGGATAGTTATGTCGATTTCTTTAGCGCCGACCCTATCAATACAATCTATTTCGGCGGTGGTACCCCTTCTTTATTGCCGCCCGATTATATATACAAAATTTTTGATGCTAT
Source organism: Paludibacteraceae bacterium (assembly GCA_016292775.1). GTDB lineage: Bacteria > Bacteroidota > Bacteroidia > Bacteroidales > Paludibacteraceae > Aphodosoma. The sequence goes on along the minus strand of JAEDFN010000008.1, from coordinate 35,497 downwards.
CAGCAAACATTGGAATATCGATAATGTTAGTGAAGTGACTTTCGAATGCAATCCCGAGAATATTACACCGGATTTTCTAAAAGCTCTAAAAATCACTCCTGTCAACAGATTAAGTATCGGGGTGCAGTCTCTCATCGATAACGAACTTCAATGGCTCGGTCGATCTCATAACGCTCAATCAGCAAAAAGAGCCGTTCTTATGGCTCAAGATGCCGGTTTTAATAATATCTCTTGCGACCTTATTTTTGCCCTCCCTATTCAAACTATCGCTTCTCTCTATTTCTCCCTTAAAGAATTGATTTCCCTTGATATTCAGCATATTTCCGTTTATTCTTTGATGTTTGAAGAGGGTAGTAAGATTTCTAAATTGATGCAAAAGGGTACATTATCTCCTCTCGACGAAAATATCGCTGCCGAGATGTATCAAGTGGTTACTAATGTGCTGAAAAATAATGGTTTTTGCCATTACGAAATTTCAAATTATGCAAAGCAAGGATACCAATCTCAGCATAATTCCGGATATTGGCATGGCGTAAGATATTTAGGTCTCGGAGCGTCGGCTCACTCTTATGATGGCGAATCGCGTTTTTTTAATATCCCTCATACAATAAAATATTGCAATGCAATACAACAAGCTTTGCCTGTCGCTACCACAGAAAAACTCACTGAAAAAGAAAATTTTAATGAATATGTATTCACCGCCCTACGAACTTCCGAGGGACTGAATATCAACTCTCTATCTGCCCGTTTTGGTACCGATAAGGTTAAATATATCCTCAATATTGCCCGCAAATATATCTCTAATAATACAATGTCGTTATCAATACATCCTTCTTCCTCTTTTACAAATAATTATTACCTCCATCTTACCGAGAGTGGCGTATATATTTCCGATTATATTATAAGCGATTTTATGTTGGTAGATTAATTCTTTTGTGTGCTATCTGTAGAAAATAAATAAAAGCGACCGACAAATCGAAGTGCCGGATTAAATCATTCTTTTGTGCTATCAATAGGGTAGTGCTGTATTACTTTTGATTCTATCTAATAATATATATAAAAAAAGCAATTCAAGAACGTTGCATTCTCGAATTGCTTTTTTATTGTTTTGTTAATAGTTAATTATTTCTTTTTTGGTTCGATACCGTTGCGGATAAGCAATGCATCTATAGTAGGTTCTCCACCGCGGAAGCGTTTGTAGAGTGTCATTGGATGCTCGGTACCTCCGCGTTCAAGGATATTCTTTCTGAATGATGTAGCGGTTTTCTTGTCGAAAATACCATTCTTTTTGAACATTGCAAAGGCGTCTGCATCAAGAACTTCCGCCCATTTGTAGCTGTAATATCCTGCTGCGTAGCCTCCGGAGAAGATATGGTTGAAGGTAGTGCAACGGCCTGTGCCGAGTACGTTTGGTAATACTTGTGCTTTTGCTGTTGATTTTACTTCCATATCTACTGCATTACCGTTGAATGGCTCTGTTATTGTGTGGAATGCCATATCTTGAAGTCCGAATGATACTTGGCGGAGACATGCATAGCCGGCATTGAAGTTAGATGCATCTACTAGTTTCTTTACAAGCTCTGCAGGTATCTTCTCTCCTGTTTTATAATGTACTGCCCAGTCGTCAAGGAATTCTTTCTCTACTGCCCAGTTCTCCATTATTTGTGATGGCAATTCTACAAAGTCACGATATACATTAGTTCCTGATACCGACTCGTATGTGCATTTTGTAAGCATTCCGTGAAGGGCGTGTCCGAATTCATGTAAGAAGGTCTCTACTTCATCAAAGGTAAGTAATGCAGGTGTTGTTGATGTAGGGCGTGTAAAGTTCATTACTATTGTGATATGTGGGCGTGAATCTTTGCCTTTATCGTCTTTGCATTGTCCTTTGTACTCTGTCATCCATGCTCCTGCTCTTTTTCCTGCTCTCGGGTGGAAATCAGTGTATAATACTGCAAGATATTTGCCTTTTTCATCCAATACGTCCCATGCCTCTACTTCCGGATGATATACTTGTATTTTTGTATTCTTTACAAATTTTATGCCGTAAAGTTTTGTTGCTAAACCAAATACTCCTTTCTTAACGTTTTCAAGCTCGAAATATGGTTTGAGCATCTCATCGTTCAAATCAAATTTCTCAGTTTTAAGCTTGTTGCTGTAATAGCTGTAATCCCATGGTTGAATAGTGAAATATCCACCATGTGCATTGGCGTAGTCTTGTACCTCTTGAAGCTCTTTTTGTGCTACCGGGGTGTATGCATCAATTAATTGATTGAGAAGGTTATATACGTTTTCTACTTTCTCTGCCATTCTGTCGCGAAGTGCATATTCTGCATAAGTTTTGCAACCGAATAGTTTTGCTATCTCAAGGCGTGTGTTGATAATTGTGTTGATGATTTTTGTATTGTCGTATTTGCTTCCTGACAAACATTGTGTATTGTATGCCATCCAGATTTCACGGCGAAGGTCACGATTGTCGGCATAGGTCATAATCGGACTGTAGCATGTCGCTCTAAGGTCTAATAAATATCCCTCTTTACCGGCATTTTTGGCTTTCTCTGATGTGGCTTCCATAAACCATTCAGGCATTCCTGACAATACATTCTTATCGGTAATAAGAAGTGAATAACTGTTAGTCTCTTTGAGTGAGTTTTGTGCAAATTGGGTTGTTGCCATACTTAAATCTTGTGAGAGCTTCTTGTATACCTCTTTCTTTTCTGCACTTAGGTCGGCTCCGTTGTTGGCAAAGCTTTCGTAAGTGTTTTTAAGGAGCATCTGTTGCTCTACTGTCAATTTAAGCTTATCTTTCTGACTGTAAACCTCTTTTACTCTCGCAAAAAGCTTCTCGTTTAATGAGATAGTATTGCCGTGCTCTGTGATAATAGGAATGATTTGTTGTTCAATAGCTTGCATTTCGTCATTTGTCTCTGCACTGTTTAATGCAAAGAAAATGGTAAGCACGCGACTATACATCTTTCCACTACGCTCCAAGGCTACAATTGTGTTCTCAAAGGTAGCTTTTGCCGGGTTGTTAATTATTGCATCTATTTCCGCATTGTGCTGTTTTATAGCTTCTTCCAATGCAGGCATAAAATGCTCGTTCTTTAATTCGTTGAAAGGGAATGTGCCGTGTGGCTGTTTTGATTCTTCAAAAAATGGATTCCCTGCTATTATCATGCTTGTACTCATGATTAATGTTAATAATATTGATGTGATTTTTTTCATAAAGATTGATGTTTATTTTTTTATTTACGTTTATTCATTTCTTCTGCTGTTTTAGCTCTAAATCTTTCCGGATTTGGATTTACCAATTCATGCTCGATATACTCTTTTGAGTATCCCGGACGCAATACTTTTCCCGGAATATGTTTCTCATTTTGCATGAATTTTCCATTTTGCTCGCCTTTGATAGCTCCATCCAAATATTTTACCATGAAGTATTCTCCTAATTTTTTCCATGTAGTGAGTGCTTTTTCGGCAGATAATTTAGAGCATTGTGTAAGGAATGGACGCACTTCCGATGGATTGGTTTTCATCAATTGCATGGCTTTTGCATCGCTGGCTTTTACTTGATTTGTAAAGGCATTTTCCAATTCTATTTGGTGCTTGCGAAGGTCAGGCATCAGTTCGCTATAGCGGTTATATACCATTTGTGCTACCCAGTTATTTACCCAAAATGCTGAGGTCCAGCTGAATTCAAGCATAGTTCCGTTGCCCTCTTGCATGGATTTTGGTACCTCGGTTGAGCATGTGTATATTGGCACGTATACGTTGCATGTTGCATCGTCAACGCCAAACCAAAGTATACCGCCTATCTCGTTTGGTAAACTTGATCTCATCTGTGCTACAAAGGTAAAGCCTGTTTGTTGTGTTCCTACCGGACGCTCGTGGTAATATTCTACTCCATTGTGTTTATAGGTGAGCGGTGTCATACGATATACAGAGTTGTAAGGGCCACAACCCATACCTTTTGTCATGTCAAGTGGTGTGCCTTCGTAGTGGTCGCGCATTGCATCTTTGATGTCTTGTGCCGAAAGTAGTCGGTCTGCTTTGATATATAATGGCATACGCTCTTTGGTTTCGCATTGAATGTAAGAGAGATATTTTGCTCCAACCTCTTTGTTGAAACGGTTGAAGAACGACCATACGCGTGCTTCACAGAATCTTACTCCTCCGAAATCAAGCGGATTGTATGTGTCACTGAAACTGAATTCTTCGTTCTTGCCGTTGAAATATCCTTTGCTTCTTGCAAAATCTATTACATCATATGCATATACTGTTGTTACTTCAGGGTTGTAAATCTTCTTTAAGTTTTTGCTTGATATGGAGGTCTTATTCTTGCGACTTTCCATGGCAAAGGTTGTTATTCTGGCTTGATTGGCATGTGCCGAAATGCAGTCGTCCGGAATGCGTTGTGCTACCCATACCGCGCCTTTTGAGCCTGGTCCTTTTCCTATCAGTTCCATTATCCATATCTCGTTAGGATCGGCAATTGAGAACGACTCTCCGGAACTGTAATAGCCGTATTCTTCTACCAATTTTACCATCGTATAAATGGCTTCACGAGCATTTTTTGATCTCTGTAATGTGATGTATATCAAGCTGCCATAGTCGATAAGTCCTGTTGTGTCGATGAGCTCTTCTCGTCCTGTATATGTGGTTTCTCCTATCGCTAATTGATATTCGTTCATGTTGCCTATTACGTTATAGGTCTCGCGTGCTTGTGCTATTTGTCCGAGATATTTACCGGTATCCCATTCATATACGTCCATCTTGGCGCCTTCAGGATATTTTGCTGCAGGATAGTGATATAACGCACCATATAGCCAATATGAGTCCGCTGAATATGATATCAATGTCGAGCCGTCAACCGACGCTTTCTTGCCAACCAAAAAGTTTGTACATGCATTGACAATGATGATGTTGGCTATTATCAATGCCAGTGTTAATGTGATTTTTTTTCTCATGTTTGTTATATTTAGATTAAGTTATTATATGTCGCTTTTTATTGTGTCGATTATCAGAATGGATATCCAACAGCAAAGTGTAGTGCGAAGTCGTTTGCCCATGTGAGCTCTGTTCTAAATCTTTCTGACTCAATAGGATAACCGGGGTCGTAAAGCTTGATACCTAAGTCTACCCTTATCACAAAGAAATCAAAATCCAAGCGTATTCCCGCTCCGTAATTCACAGCTATTTGTTTGTAGAAGGTGTCGAACCTGAAAAATCCGGTCGGTTGCTCGGGATAATCTTTTATCGTCCAAATATTTCCGCCATCCAAAAATATTGCCACTTGCAATTTCCAAAATAATTTGAATCGTGCTTCGAAATTTAAGTCTAACTTAATATCTCCCGACTGCTTCATAAAGTCTATTGAGCCGGAACTGTTATGGAAATTTCCCGGTCCTAATGTTCTTGCCGACCATCCTCGCATACTGTTGGCTCCTCCACTGAAGTAGCGCTCTTCAAAAGGCAATATCGTTCCGTTGCCATATGGATATCCTATGCCTAAGCCCGCGTGAAATACCAATCGCGTTTTTTCTGATGCCGCTAAATTATACGAATAGTCGATGTCTGCTTTCGCATATTGTGAATATCGTATGTGAAATATCTCGTATGCGTTGTCTGCATTCTTCTTTTGCCCTATCATATTGCTTATGGCATAAAGTAAGTTGCCTGCAGTGCGTATGTTGGCGCGTAATGTAAAATAGCTATCTTGTGAATTATTCCTTCGGTTTGAGTAATTTATTCCGAATCCCATTCGCATGATAAAGTTGTCTTCGTAACTGAAGCGGATGCTTGATGTAGGACTTAAATACTTGTCTTTAAAGGCATCTGATACTCGCGGAAGATATATGTAGCTTATATCTATCAAGTTATAAGTGAAATTTACCCTATTGTACCTCCAATTATATTTAAACCCTGCATTGGCAATATTCCTATTGTATTCCGGCCTCTGCTGGAAATTCATGGATACGGAAATGTCTGTATTTCCTATCGAGCGTCTTCTGAAATTTTTTGTAGAGGGTACTAATAAGGTCGGAAATTTTAAGGATACATCTGCTCCATAATCCCATGCATGTTGTAAGTTGTTGAGCGATCCGATTCCTTCCCATCCTCCTTTTGCGTCTATCGATAATGTTTCGCCTCCTCTAAAAATATTGTTATTCTTATATCCTACTCCTAATTTTACCCCAAAATCTCCATCGGAATAGGTTACTTCCGCTTGTGCTGAGATGGAGTGGGGTTTGTCTTGCGAAACAACTATTCGTGCATCTAAATTCCCATTGCTATTCTCTGTAAATGCTATATTTACATATTTTATTGCGGATACCGAGTTGAGCCGTGAGTAGGTGCGGTCTACTCGTCGTTCATTATATATCGTATTCGGCATGATATATACTTTCTTTATTATCGCACTCGGCTTGAAGGTTTTCTCTCCTCTCTTTGTTATTATCTCAAAACCATCTTTATATATCGTGTCAAATTCCATATTGTTTTGGCTTACTTGTAGCGACGCATCTTTTATCATGTAAATGGTCACTTTATCGATATTTTTTTTCGTGAAGATGATTTTTAGTGCCGAGTCGTTTTTTAAATATTTCTGCTGTAAATTCACTTCGCAGTCTATCTGATGACTTCCTAATGTGCTGTCTACAGCAAAATAGAGTAATTCTTTGTTAAAATTGTAATACCCGTTGTTCCTTAAAATTTTTGTTATATTCGACCTCTCTTCATTGAGGATATCTATGTCAAATAGCACACCGTTCATATCCTTGCTTTTCAAATATCTTTCCTTGATTATTGCCGATGCGGTGCTGTCCGGTATATTGATGTCATATTTGCGTATCCTATATGGCGTATTACCTTTTATCGTGTATAATACGCTTACTTGTCGCTTCTTATGCTTTACGTTCGTACTTACCTCTGCGCTCAAATAGCCTTTGTTAAACATCACTTTTTGTAGCTCTTCGGCACTATATTCGGTTTTTAAGGAATCGTATATCACCGGCGGCTCTCCTATTCGCCTCAGCCACCTGTTTATCCACTTCGTCGAATCACTCCCCGATGCACTATAAAAACCCAATTGCATCCTCCACAATCCTAAAAAATAGTTGTTCGGTGTTTGGTATAAATAGTCTGATAAAATATCCGTTGTTATGTCCGGTACATCGGTTTTTATCTTTGTTTTCTTTAATAACTCTTGACCTTCAGGTACATATTTCATTACATTACAACTGCTTGCTATCAGTGCAACGTATGATATGATTACTATAAATTTTATTTTTTTATTCATCTTATGTACCTTCGGTTGATTGTAATATACCTTGCAAATGTACAAAAAATAATCGACAATCTGCCGAATTTTATCTTCAATTTCTTTGTATTTCAATAAATAAATATTATTTTTGCAATTATTTATTTTATTAAGTATATTTTTTCTTCTTTCTACTCTTTAATATATACTATGTCTCTTTCAAAAAATAAAATCAAACTTATTTCTTCTTTGAAATTAAAGAAATATCGCGATGAACTCTCTCTTTTTGTTGCTGAGGGGCCTAAGTTAGTTTCCGATTTACTGAAATGTTTTTCTCCCAAAATTATTGTTTCTACTCAGTCGTGGCTGGATGAAAATTCTCCTTCTGCCGAAGAAATTATTGTTGTTTCTTCTGCTGATGACTTAAAATCCGTCACACAGCTCTCTTCTCCCTCTCCCGTTTTAGCCGTTTTTTACAAAAAAGAGTGCAGTTTTATCTCAAATTCCGTTCATTTATCTTCCAAGAAGAGTCCAAACTCAATTCCTGCTGAATCCGTTCCGCAAGAGTTTAATTCGCCTTCTTCTCTTTCTCCTAATAATGGTGGTGGATTCGCTTCAAATCCTATTACAAATATTACCAATCCTCTATCTCCTGCTTCTCGAAATCAAAAAGAGGTATTAAATTCTTCGAATCATTCCGAATATTTTACCAATCCTCTATCCCCCGTTTCTCGACATCAAGAAGAGGTATTAAATTCTTCGAATCATTCCGAATATTTTACCAATCCTCTATCCCCTGATTTTTTTAAAGAAAAAAGATTGATTCTTGCTATTGATTCGGTGCAAGACCCGGGTAATTTGGGCACGATTATCCGAATTGCCGATTGGTTTGGAATTAATGATATTGTATGTTCCGAAACTACTGTCGATGTCTATAATTTTAAAACGATACAAGCCACAATGGGGGCTCTTTGTAATGTTAATATTCATTATATAAATCTAAAGGATTTTTGTGCCATTGCAGCTTCTTATAATTGGCCTCTTTATGGTACTTTTCTCAATGGTGAGGTTATTTATAATGCTAAGTTGACTGATTTTGGTGTAATCATTATGGGCAATGAAGGTAATGGTATCTCTTCCGATATTGCTGATTTGGTCTCTAATAGGTTGTATATACCGGATTACCCGTTGGGTAAATCTTATTCCGAATCGCTTAATGTTGCCGTTGCTACTTCTATTGTGTGTAACGAATTTCGCAGACTCTGTTACAATGTCCGGAAATGATGGTATAGCAGGTGTGCCTAAGATTATAATTTATTTTTTTTCTATTCCTTTTACTAATTCATTCTATTTAGATATAAAAAAATAGAGGAGGAATGTTGATTCAAATCAATATTCCTCCTCTTTGTTTGATCTAACAAACTATTTTCTAACAACTCTATAATTATTTTTTGTTGAACTCAAAATCACATCTTCTGTTCGGCATAAAGCTGTCTTTAGGTCCTTTGGTTCTTCCTTTACCTACAGTGTTAATTCTGTTAGCAGAAATACCATACTTGTTCACTAAAACATCTTTAACCGTTTGAGCTCTACGGTTACTTAATCCTTCGTTATAACCCTCTGTTCCGGTATAATCGCAATATCCTGTGATAGTCAATGTTAAACTTTCATCATTAAACAATCTTCTTGCAACGTCTGCAATGATAGAATTGCTGTAATTTGTGAGGAATGTTGAGTTGTGGTCGAAGTATATAGATGGGAAATAACTTACACCATCTTTACCATCTTTACCATCCAATCCTCCCATCATCTTACTGATTTGATCTGCAGTAAACGGTTCTCCGTAATAGTTTACAAATGCTCCGTCCGGTGTATTTGGGTGTCTGTCTCTTGAGTCAGGAACTCCATCGCCATCTGAGTCTTTAGCAAAAACTACAGAATTTAATGTATCTATAGCAGGTGTTATCTCGTCGTTTATCTTATTCTCCAATGCTGCCACACGCTTCTCTAACTCGTCTAATCTGTCGTCATTATCTTTTCCTCCCATTCGAGGGTTAACTTCGCATAACGTCATTGTTTTTACATGAGGTCTATTGGCATTCTGTCCGCCTATAAGCCATCTTACACCTATTCCCAAATTGCCGATATTATCAGGGAACATATTGCCTATCTCATTGAAAAGTCCGTCAAAGTCATCCTCTGTATGTATGCGATAATCTGCAGCCATATAGATAGATAACCATTTTAATGGGGCATATTCTACAGATACTCCGAGAGGAAACGTCATACAATATGCCAATTCATCGTAACCAACTTCCGATTCTGCAACATTTCCACCTGTAACATCCGAAACTCTTGCTTTGTAGAAAGAAGCTCCGGCTCCAAAATTGAAATATAAATTCCATTTTCCGCTTCTGCGGCAGCCGTGAAATAAGTTCAGTAAGTTAATAGTTCCGTTTACTGTTGCTTCATGAGCTAAACCATCTACAACTTTTACTTTTTCCGCTCTATATGGTAGGTAGTTGTATTGCAAGTAAAAACCCCATACCGGATTTATCATATATTCAACACTTGCTCCTACTGCTAAGTCTACTCCTGCTTGTGGAATGATTTGGTGCATTTTTGTTGCCCTATCTCCGTCAAGCATACCAAATCCGACGTTAGCAGCTATTGACCAGTGATTGAATTTTGCTTTCGTTGTTTTACTTGTCTTTGTATTCTCGTTCTTCGTGCTATCATTTTCCGTCTTTGCATATATGTTTCCAAATAATATGCTCAACGCAATGATGCTAATTATTACTCTTTTCATGATTTTTCGCTGATAATTATTATTATTTTTTTAGTAGTTCCAAAGATCTTGTTCGAAGTTGAGTATCTCTCCTTCGATTTCGTCTTGCATCTGTTTCAAAAATACTGCATCATCACTAATTTCATCTATATCTCGACTCTTCATGTCATAGTCTTTTATAATGTAACTATTAAATTGACGTGTTGTGAAGAAATCGTCGAAATTTACTAACGGTGCAATATTTCTTCCTGTTAATTTCATATACTCCGCTTGGAGCAATGGTCTTAAATTGTCAAATGGAAACCAGAACCATGTTCCTGAGTGTATTTCTGTATCTTGTCCGTATTTCTCATCATATACAGGTGCAATCGCCATAATCTTACACATCATTGTTGATGTTGTTTTGTTAAAATACCAAACCTCTTGGATGTAGTATTTTACTATTCCCTGTGTGAGCCAATTGATTTTATCATATATTGTCTCACGATATGGCATTGATCCCAAACTTAAGATACCGAAACTATCCGGATTAATCTCGTTCTCTTTTGTAAATTTTGGTACAAATGTTGCATACTCATTAGTTTGAGATTTATATCCTTTTAATTTTCCGGTGAGGAAGTTATAAAATATGATAGAGAATAAATTCTTTTGTGTATCTTCATCTATATCTTCATTAGGATAATACAAAGGACGATTGATTTGCTCACGCAAGTCGATTACTCTTAATACTGACTTACGCCATACTACATCATCAATCAATGGGTTGATTTTTATTATTTTAGCCTTTACATCTTCCGGAGTTGCTATTACACGTGTAAAACTACCGTTTGCATCGAATAATATTTCTGTACTGTCCGGTATCTCTTTTTGTGCGTTGGCTATAGATGCTATTGCTACTACTATGAGCGTTAAAACTAATTTTTTGCAATTCATATCCTTATTGTTTTTTATTTGTTGTTGTTTTTAGTTTGCCCAAAGTAGATTGCTCTACTTTGGGTTAAACTAAGTTATGTTATGGAAGAGTGATTGGTGGAAATGCCAATGTTCCACTCTTTGGTCCTGTAAATTTAACGTTTTCAATAAGTACTTTTGTGCCCGGTTTTAAGTTTCTTAATCTGCGTTGTTGATCGTCGGTGAACTTATTACCGTTTGATGGAGATGAGTTGAATCCTCCTTTACCGTCGGAGATTGACAAGATAAAGCCGGTTACTTTAAAGTTGGCATTCAACATACCATCTTCGTATTCAGCTATCATTGTACCTTCTACGATTTGGTTACGTGTAACTTTGCTTTTGCCAGGTAACCAACTCTCTCCGTTGATTGACAAGAAGGCTGTCGGGTTTGGCAATGTTTTTACTCTAAACTTGCTGCTACCCATACTTTGTACTCTTCCTTCTACCTCTGCAGATACTGTAAGCACAATTTCTGAAGCTGCACTTGGTGTACAAATGTAATATTGTCCTTCTTTTACTATAGTTCCGCCTTGTGCTGATACTCTCAATTTGTCTGATGATATTCCCGGTACGGAAATTTCCATCTTGTTCTTGTATCCGCGGTATACTACGTTCATGTCAACATTGGCTATTGTTGCACTCGGAGCTCCTACTGAATATTCATCCTCAAATGGGAATACTTGTTTCTCTCCGTATTGGTCGGTTAATTCCAATTGCCCTTTTATCGGGAATGTACCGATGCTTCCGCATGCAAAGTCAACAATACATGTATCCAATTTATTTCCATTCAAATAGTACTCTGGTACTTTTGTCGTATCCACTGCCATCAATGCTATCTCTGCATGGTATCTTCCTCCTTGAATTACGTGTTTTGATACAGGAATTAATTTCGCTGTAATCTTGTTAACACGGAAGTCTCCGGCGTCGGTTTTACTCTTGAAGTAGTTGATGAGCTCAGCTTCTGTTGCTCGAACATCACTTTGATATTTTGATAGCATTGTGATTACTGCTACTGCAGGCATAGACTCAAATGTCGCATTCACCCAATCCACAACTTCTCCGTGTGAGTTTTCTGAAGGGTCGGTATTGAACATACTTTCGTAAATCTGTACTTTGTTGCTGTCGTTGTCAAACATCTCCTCTACAAATAAACGATAGTCTTTTATTGCGTCTTTGAGTTGTTGTCCTCTTGCTCCTGTTGTACTGAGTTCGGCATATTGTCCCGCTACATCCAAGTTGTCTTTCTTTACAATTACAATTCCTGCAGTATCAGCTTCTTTTCCATCTGCTAATCTAATAATGCCGGTTTTGAATTCTTGGAGAAGGTTGAACATTTTGTCAGACTCTTCTTTCACTCTTTTTGATTTTTCAAGCCATTCGCCTACTTTCTGTGGGTTTTGTTCATAAAGGTATTGCATGTCGTCATGTAATCCTTCGTTTCTAATGTTTGCATTTCTGATTGAGTTAAGCAAACTATTATCAACCATAGAAAAACCATTCAGAATGTCGGCGGATACATTCAGTGCTAACATCGCTGTAAGCACCAAATACATCATTCCAATCATTTTCTGTCTCGGGGTTTCCGGACAATTCTTAGCACCACCCATTTTATCGTTTTTTTATTTTAATGGTTTAGTTTAATAGAATTACTTAAAACAATTATGCTTTGAGGGCATTTAACATATTACCATATACGTTGTTAAGATCAGAAATGTTCTTAGCAAGTTGGTCTGTCATTGTTCTATATGCGTCCATATTCTTTGCAGATGCATTTACTGCGCTTTGTAATTTCTCAAACTCAGTAGTTACTGCATTGATTTTCGCATTTTGTGATTCTATTGCAGATGCTTGACTTTGAATTCCTTTTAATTGTAATTCGTATGCTGTATTGATAGATCCAAGGTTTTTGCTGAGCTCACTTGCTCTCTCTGCAAATGCCTTAGTGTTATCTTGTGCTGATGCCATATTTGATGCAATACCGCTATAAGAACTAAGCAATGAGTTTGATGCTTCGTCTAATTTGGTCTGTTTTTCTGCAAATAAAGCTGCAGCTTCTGATGCTTTGTTAAGATTGCTTGCGTAAGAATCAGTTAATCCTGCTACTCGGCTGATGTTTGCTAATTGTGCAGCTGTTTCACTCATGTTCTTGATACTTTCTGTAAGTGATTTGGCCTCTGATTCTGATAATTTTTCCATTCCCGGAAGCATAGGACCTCCAAAATTTCCACCACCGCTCAATCCGTTTCCACCTATTGTTCCATTGTAGTTGAGTGGATTTGGCTCTTTGGCTGTTAAAGCAGGGAATACATGATCCCAATGATAGTCAACGTGTGGTGCATCGAATATACCGATGGCAAACAAGATAGCCTCTGTAACCATACCGATACCAAGTGTAACTCCTGCGCCCGGTAAGTGAAGAATTTTAAACATCGCACCGATGATTACTACAGATGCTCCTAATGAATACACTGCACCAATGATACGTTTTACTTTTGGTGAGTTCCATACTTCGTCAAATGATCTTTTTTCTGACATAATAGTTAATTAGATTTTTAGTTAGTGTTTTAATTATAGAGTTTGTTGTTTAATTTTTAATCTCCAATGAAACCTCTTACGCAACGGAATCCGATTGAAGGACGGCATTTATCTTGATACTCGAAGTCTCTCATACCGCATTGTAAGTATGCTCCCACATCTTTCCATGAACCGCCTTTGATTATCTTACGTTTCATCACTTTAGGATCTTCGCCTCTTGCTTTGTAATCGTAATTAGGGTTCATATCATGTGTAAAGGTATTCAATGTAGGGTCGTATGTTTGACCAATCCATTCCGATACGTTACCTGCCATATCATACAATCCATAATCGTTAGGGTCGTAAGATCCAACTCTTGATGGCAAAAGGTAGCCGTCTTCAGTATAATTACCGCGCATCGGTTTGAAGTTAGCCATGAAGCATCCTTTGCTGTCGCGTACATATGGTCCGCCCCATGGATATTGTGCGTTGTGACGTCCGCCTCTTGCTGCATATTCCCACTCAGCCTCTGTTGGCAAACGGTATTCTTGCGCTCTTGGCAATTTACCTATGCTTCTGTATAGGTTTGTTCTCCAGTAGCAGAATGCTTGTGCTTGCTCCCATGTGATACCGACTACAGGGAATTGTCCGTAACTTGGGTGTGCAAAATAGTTCTGCATTGCAGGCTCGTTATAACTGTATGTGTACTCTGTCATCCAACACATTGTGTCCGGATAGATGTTGATAATCTTGCGTGCAATGAGGTCTCCTCTGTTACGCAATGGCTTAATTATTACAGTATCAACAATTCTTCCGTTTCTCATAAAAGCACTGTCAATACGGATTTTTGCATTGTCATTGTATCCTCCGGTACGAACATTGAATGAGTTACCCGGCAGTGCTGCTTGGTCGTAGTTTACCCATTGGTAACTGTAGTTCATAATGTGTGAATTCAATTGGCGGTGACTGGTTTTGTCTGCCGATTGGAAGAATACTTTGTTTACTGCCAAATATGCCGCATTGGTCTCTTCATCTCCTTCAAATGTCCATTTTGCATTCCATGGAATTTTTGTTTTCCAGTTCAAAATGGTGTCAGGATCTGCCGCTTCGTTGTACGGATCGTAACGAAGTTTAAAATATTTGGCTTGATCAGGTTCAACTCCCAATACGTCTACCTCCATACGTGCCAACTCTGTTCTTGCTATAGAGTCACGTACCCAGTATACGAATTGACGATATTCACCATTGGTTATCTCTGTGATATCCATCCAAAACGCATCTATAGACACGGTCTTCTGTGATGGCTGTACAGCCCATGTTACTGACTGGTCATTCGGTCCCATTGTAAAGGATCCTCTCGGAATATGTACCATACCGTAAGGTGTGGCTTCCGGACTATAACTGTCATATACACCTACAAGTTGTCCTTTAGGTTTTGAACAGCTGACGAACATTAGTGTCAAAGCTGTTAACGTAATTAAAACAAACTTTTTCATGTTATAGTATTCTAATGCTTTTATGTTTCTTATTCGTGTTATTCTTTATTATACTGAAGTCATAAGATAAGTAGATTTCATGAGATCCGTGCGTTGCTCGTATCATCATTGACGTTGGTAAATCATAACAATATCCTATGTTTAATCCATTTATTATTTCAGCTCCGAAATGAAACGATAATGCGTTCTGGATACTGTATGAAATACCTCCCCAAAATTTCTCTTTATAGTCCAACATCAAACTTATATATGCTTGCCATGATACGAAGTCGGAATATAATAAGGCTGAGGGCTTTATCTGATATTCAGTGTCCGGTATTCTGATGTTGTATCCTCCGGTTATCGTCATTGTTTGGTATACTTTAAACGATGATTTGTCTCCAATCCTGATTTTGCTTCCGGGAATATGCATTACCGAAATTCCCGCGTACCATGTCGGATTGAAGAAATATATGCCTAATCCCATGTCAAATCCAATGCCGTTTTGCTTGCCAAGGGGTATTGCCGGGTCGTTCGCCGCAGCTGTATGATATTCGCTCTCAGCTATTTTTACGCTGTCGCCATTGCATGTAATGCTTAGCATACCGATATTGGTGCCCAAACTCAATGTGCCATATTCAAATTTAAATTGATAGGCATATTGCAGATTGATTTGCTGATTGGCATAAATTCCAAATAAATCGTTTACAAACTGCACGCCTGCAGCATGGTGTGTCTTTTTTATTTTAAAAGGGGTGTTGGCGGAAAAAAATGTGGTTTTCGGCGCGTTTTTGATGCCTATCCATTGTAGCCGCTGGGCTATCAACACCCTCATCATCTCTTGCTCTCCTATTGTTGCGGAATTATAGTACGGCTTCATGTGCATGTACTGACTATAAATCCCATCAAACTGAGCTTTCGCTAAATTTGCTGTGGCAATTAATAGTATTACAACTAATAATATTTTGGTGTGCCGCATGCTTTTTTGTTATTCTAACTCTCTTTTTACTTTTATAACGTTTCAACTTTGATAAAAATTGTACGTTATTGAAAGTTTTTAGTACTCTTCCTCGTTAAAAAAGAAGTCTTCTTTGCTTGGATAGTCCGGCCAAATATCTTCTATTGTGTCGTAAACATAGCCTTCGTCTTCCATTTCTTGAAGGTTTTCTATCACCTCCAGAGGAGCTCCTGAGCGCATTGCATAGTCTATTAACTCGTCTTTTGTTGCAGGCCATGGAGCATCTTCTAATTTAGATGCAAGTTCTAATGTCCAATACATATTTTTTTCTCCTTTTTTTGCGTCCGAGGGGCTACCCCCTCTCCTTGTTTTTTACATGCCATTTTCGTCTAAATGGTACGTCCGTATTGATGTAGTTTATCTACACCTCCTTTTGAGACGCAAAAATAATACTTTTTTTTTAAATAATTATTTTTTTACCCATAAAAAATCTTCTTTTTTATTTTTTAGGCTGTAGTAGCGGGCGAGAACAAATAGCAAATCTGATAGTCTATTCATATATGTTAAAATATTGTTATCTATGCTAAATTCTTGATTTACAGTGATTATTTCTCTTTCCGCTCTTCTTGCTATCGCTCGACAAACATGACATAGAGCAGATAATTCGTCTTCTCCATAGATGATAAAATTTTTTATTTCGGGTAGTTTTTCTTGAATTTTATCTATCGTTTTTTCGATTTCGCTTATTTTTTCGTCATTAATTTTCGCAAAATCCATCAATTTTGTAGTTGTTGTGTCCGTCGCAAGGTTCGCTCCAACGGAAAAAAGAGTGTTTTGAATCTCAAAAATCAGTTTATTTATCTTTTCTTCGTCGGTTTTTGCACGTAATAATCCTAAAAAGGAGTTTAATTCGTCCACCGTTCCATAGGCGTTTAATCTAGGGTGATTTTTCATCTCTCTTTGCCCCCCGATTAACGATGTTTTTCCGGTGTCTCCGGTTTTGGTATAGATTTTCATTTTACAAGTAATTAACTATATAATGTTGTTTTTTTAATTCGTTATTAAAGATTACTATTCCCATACTAAAAAGGTCGATAGAGAGTCGAACCTCTTTTTCCGATATTATTTCTTTCCAAATTTTTTCCATGTCGGGTGACCAATGTATGTCGTCTATTACAAAGATGGCTTTGTCGCTTTTATGGGATTTGAATGTATTGTAATATCGCTTTGTGGCTTCGTAGGTGTGGTTGGCATCTATGAATAATAGGTCGATATCGTCTATTTTACTTATCGTGGCGGGTAGGGTAGTGTCGATATCGCCTTCTATTATCTCTATGTTTTGTAGTCCTATCTTATTTATGTTTTCTTTTGCTATTGCAGTTAATGCCTTCTCTCTTTCGTATGTTATTACTCGTGCTTTGGTGTTGTTTGATGCCAAATAGAGGGTGCTGATTCCCATATTGGTGCCTAATTCAACTATCGTTTTTGCATCGTTATTGGCGGCAAGTCGTTGTAATAATTGTGCGTATTTCGGCGATTTACTGCTTCGCTTGAGCTCTTTACTTACTGTAGTTGTCCTTCCTTTTAATGATATTTTTTTTCTATTACTCAGTAATTCTCGTCTGATTTTCTCTATCGCAGTAAAACTATAATAGGGATATTGTGAATATATGGTGTTGGTAATCAAATCAAAGGTGTATGGAGAGTGTACTCTATGTCCTTGCCAATAGCGGGCATGGAGCAGATATTTTATCCTCGTTTTTATTGCAAATAGCAAGTCCATATTATTGTATAAATTGATGTAACTTTAATGTATTATTACCATTGTGGCACCAAATCCGTATTGTTGGAATGAGGCGTCTCGATATTCGCATTTTTTGAATTTGTATTTTATCAACTTCTCAATCTCCGCTCTCAGTATTCCTTCTCCTTTGCCGTGTATGAGCACTATCTTCTGACCTTTGTGTTTGAGGTGTTTACTAATGAGTTTTTCCGCTTCGGCTACTTGATATTTGAGTATATCGCTTCTCGTCATCCCGTTGGTATTCTCGAGAAGCTCGTTGATGTGTAGGTCGAGTTCGATGATGTCGTTTTTATTTTGTCTTTTCTCTATCGGTTTCTTTTTTGGTCTATCTTCTGCTTCTTTTGAATTTATCGCTTCTTGTATCTTTTCCGCACTTATCGTATTGTTCAAATCCAAAATGTCGTGATAAATTATTGTTTGCAGCATTGCCGGTTTGTCGAAATATTCGGTCTCTTTAAAGGTGTGGAGTTTGTAAAATTTTACGGGGTTTAACTTAAGTGTTATGTCTATGGCAGGTTTTGGATTAAAGGCTGTACGTTTGTAGGCAAAGGCCTGAAACTTCATCTCTTCGTAGTCGTTAACACTCTCTTTTGATATTTTGTCGAGCCATAATGTGGTTTGTGGTTCAACCATATCTTGGTATTTGATGATATATTTTTCTTCCGATTTGGTCTGTATACAGAAACGAATGAAGTAATTACTGTCGTTAACTAAATATAGATCCATGTCGGTAGTTTGCAATTGTTTGATTTCCACAGGGATATATGCAAAGTATAGAGTTAATTCCTCGCCTTCACGGGTCTCTTCATTCTCATCCCATGAATAATCTTCTTCTTTTTCCGTAGTGTTGATAGCGGGTAGTTCTTCTTCCTCTTTTGTGCTCTTTTTTTCTTCAATTGGGAAGTTATATTTGTCGGTCTCTTTTACCACTACTACTTCCGATATAAGTACCGGCGTTTCAAATCCGTCTTCTTCTTCAACGAGAACAACGGTTTTCGACTGGAATTTTCTTACTATTCCGCCTCCTTTTGCATTGATAAATCGTACTTTATCGCCTATTTTAACGCTATTTGCCATGTTTTCTATTTTTTTGCAAATTTACTACTTTAATGTGGATAAAAAAATAGGTGACTTCAATCTTTTTTTTGAAGTCACCTAAAATTCTTTTATGAGTTATGATATTATTTTATCTCTAAGTTTCTGAGTTCCCATGTTCCGCACATGTCTTCAGTGCTGTAGTATCCGAATGCAAATTTTATTTTTGATCCGCAATAATTACCGAGGTCTACTGTTGATGTTGTGAAAGCAAAGCTTCCTGATGAGTATTTGTCAATTGTCACTTTAGTCCAAGTATCATCTACAGCTGTAGCAGAGCTATTTGTAGTAACCCATAATGTAAGTTCTTGACTTGGGTCTACGAAATAGTTTCCGGCATTTTCGAATGTCATTGTTGCTGAAATAACGGAGCTAAGGTCGATTTCAGGAGAAATGAGATATCCTTCTGCATTTTGTTTACCTCCGGAATATCCGGTTCCTTTTGCACATTGATAATTTGAATCGAATGTCCAAATATCAGTTAATCCGCTTGGTAATACATTGTTTTGAGTAGTGAATTGTCCGAGCGATTTTGTGAATGATTCGTGGAAGATTACTCCTGCATATGGGTCTTCGGCTTTGGCATTGATAACGTTTACTGCTTTAATCTCCCATGTTCCGGCTTTTGATGCTGTAGAGATATAGCGGAATGCTATTTTGAATTTTTTACCGAGATATGGAGTTAAGTCAATGTCGTTAGAGCGGTTGGTAGTCCAATCTCCGGAGTTAGCAAATTCGGTAGGAAGAACTGTCCATGTAGCACTATTAGGGTCACCTTCTGTGTAGTTTTCAGAAATCAATACATTGGCTTCTTCGTTTGGTTTTGCAAAATATCTGATTACGTGGTCGAAATTTAGTTTTGCTTCGGTGTATCCTTCCAATGAAATTTCAGGACTGATAAGCCAGTCTTCATTGGCGAGGTTAGTATTGTTTACATAACCGGTTATCATTGCATATCCGTATTTTGTATCTACATACCAAGTCTGATCGCCACTTACGCTATATTCAGTAAATGTGCCGAGGTCTGTGCTGAATGTTTGTGTAAAGATAATGTCTTCGTCTGAAATAGGTTTGTTTCCATACTCATTGCCGTCTATTAAAGCGTATGATGTACCGCGGATACCCGGCATACCGAAATATGTTGTTATTTGTCCGTAAAGAATTACTTCTTTATTTAATATGTCTTTGTTATCCAATAAATTAAGGGCATCTCTAATCTCTCCGCTTGGTAATTGTACAGGCATGTAGAGTGTTACATTTTCTGTAGTGTCGGCAATGATGATATTTGTATTTACGGAGTCGGTTTCTGCAGAGAATACAGGTGAATTAAGACTCACTTCCATAAATCCTACAATGTAACCTTTGATGTAAGCTTCACCGTTCTTTTTACTTGCCTCTTCTACACTATATGGTTTTTCAAAAGTGCCATCACCTTTTTCGGTTTCACCTCCGGTACCTGGTGTTGGAGGAATGTCTATAGGTGGACATGCGGTAGCCATTATAACTACCAATGCTAATAATAAAAATTTAATCTGTTTCATTTTGATATATTTTTAATGGTTTTTTATTGTTCTATAAATGTACCTATATCGTTTCTATCACGTAGATAGAATTGCTGAGTAGTGCCGAATAATGCTAATATTCCTGTAATTTCTCCTGTTCCTAACGGAATATAATCGGCGTAGAAATTGCTATATCCGCTGGTTCTCACTATTATTGTGGAGCCGTCTTTGAGGAATGTTGCCGTGCGATTTACGGTTTGCTCGGAAATAGACCATGGGAGTATACCTGATACGGCATCCTTAAAGGTGATGTTTTTCAGTGTTACCAACATGCCGTACATATCTGAAGTTATCTCTGCCGATGAGGTAATCTCTATCGGTGCAGGAACTTTATTTATATCAGGCCACCCGTTGCAGAAGAAGTGCTTGGTGCTATTGCCTAATGAGTCTGTCATATATTCATTCGACCAATCGTAGCGGCTCATTTCCAAACCGTATACTTCGTCGGTGACGGTGTCTCCTAATTGATACATATTGTTGTAATCTCCGATAAACATTCCCTGAAGTCGTACATATACCTCTTGCCCTCTTGGCATGTGGTTGTAGAGGTTTACTTGGTCGATGGCAAGATTGAGTCCGCCGGTTTCATCTTGTATATAGATGCTCTTGTAGATGTTTCCACTTTCATCATCTCCGGTTACTATCCCTTTGATATATACGTTGTCGGCAATGTAGGTAGGTGTGTTTCCTACAGTGTGGCGCAATTTCAGCGCTTCTATACTTATCAGTTCGTCGCCTTCTTGTAATGTAAATTCAGGCTTTTGAGGCTCCGAAATCGGATAATTGTTACATGATATGGCTACAAATAATATTGCTAAATATAATATATAATGTATTCTTTTCATTTTCTTTTCCTCCTATATTAGTTAAAAACGGAATCCTACATTGAGATAAATCGTTGCTCCATATGCGTAGAAATATTTCGGTGGAAAACGATTTAAGTATGTCTCTCTATCTGTGTATGAGTTTGTTGTACTAAAGCGACTTTGCTCGTATCCTCCGGTCTTTATTTTGGTGTTGTTGAAGATATTGGAAGCACTTAAGTTGATGTTGATAAAGTATTTGTAATTAATACGGATGGATTTTCCTATCGATGCGTCAACGGTGATAGGTACGATGCCTGTGTTTAGTTTCTCTTGTTGTGTTATTCTGTTTATCAATATAGCATCTTGCTCTTTCTCAGGATTTAAACCGGCTATTGCTTCGTCAGTACGACGTAAAGGGTTGAAATCCAAATATGTGTTTGCAAAGTAGTTGACGTTTACGTCGAAGAACCAGTAGCTTGGGTGGAAATAGTGGAAACCTATGCTTGTGGCAATTTCCGGTGCTCCATCCAAGTGGAACCCTTTGCAGTGGATAATGCGCTCTACGTCAGGATTGATGCCGTTCTCCATACTGATAGTGGCTGTTGGGTCGGAGGTGTAGATATTCTCTCCTACTGCTGCTATAGCGTCGATAGTGAAGCCATTGGCTACGTTGAATTCCAAACCTAATTCCAATCCGGTATGGCGCTTGTTGAAGTTATACATCGCAAAATTAACAAAGGTGTTGTATTCGTCGTTGTAGAACGAACTTAAGTCTGTTGAATTCCAGAACATAGTGTTGTAAACAGTGATTCGTCCGTTAACTATCGGGGTACGGATATAGTACGAGAGGTCTAAATTGAGATAGGTCTCCGGGTTAAGTCCTACAAGTGGTATCAAATTGGCTTTTACTCTCGGAGAGAAATAAGCGTTATTGGCCAATATAGGGTTGGTGCCGTAGGCTGCATTAAAGGTGAGAATGTGGCGACCTGTAATGCGGTAGTTGATACCTGCTTTGGCTGCATAGGTAATGAAGTTTTGTACGGGGCTGTTACCATAACTTCCGTTCACTGTCTTAATCCAATTTTGTGCGTAGCATTTGCCGTTGAGGGTACTTGCCATTGTGATGTCTTCGGATGCTCGTCCGTTTCGCATAAGTCCCTCTCTCCAGAAGTTGGAATATGCTAATTGTACACCGGCATATACGTCTAAATTGGTGTGACTATATGTAAATTGTCCCCACAATTTTGCGCTGTTTGTAAATATCTTATAGTTGTATCCGAATTTGTCGCCTACATATACTTTACGATTCGGATTATCGAGGTCGTTTTGCATGAAATTCGGGTCGCCGGGATTATCTCTCTCTCCGTATTGGTCAATATCCAACCAATAATTTGCGCCTAATAGGTCGTCAACCAATTTGTAATGGTTGGCAAGAGTAGATTGCAATTCCACTCCGGCATCGAGTTTGTAATTTTCCGAGAATGTGTAGTTTAATACGGAATTGGCGGTAATAACCTGTTGGTCGTTACGGCGGTTTTCTATCATATAACGACCCGACTTGCCGGTTTCATTGGCAAGATAGTTGGTTTGATACATTCTATCCCAATTCACTTGACGGTAAGATTCGTCGGTGCGCCACAGCTCTTCTCTAACTTCTGCAGCTGCAGGATTGTCCATAGTGATATGATAGTTTGGCAGGTTTCTGTAATAGTCCGGTCTCGGGTCTGCAGCTTTGTACCAGTTCATCGCCGTGCGACCATCCATCTGGCATTTGTATCCTATTGATGTAGTGAGTTTTGAAATATCGTCTATTTTCCATTCGTGACTCAATATGGCGATAGGGGTGAATGTTTTTACCTGTTTTGCATTTCGTACTACGCCGTTTTGATATCCCCAGTTGGCGTTGTAAAAGTTGTTTCCATAGCGAGAACTCTCCGTTCTGAAGAATGTTCTTTTCGGAGTAAGGTCGTATGCCTCTTGGGTTGATCCCGCTTGTTGTCCGCGTTTTGTAGGGGCTCCCATCAATGTAAGTGATAATGAGTGCTTGTCGTTGATTCTTTTCTCTGCTGCTGCAGCAAATGCCCATGCATCATAGAATGTTCCTTCGGTATATCCGGAGTTACCCCAACGATAAGAGGCTGATACGGCAAATGCCCACCCGTTGTCCATCATGCCGGTGGCATAGGTTGCCATTGTGCGGGTAACGTAGGTGCGGTTTGATGCTACTTGGCTTACTTTAAAGCCTTTGCGTATTGCTGATGCTCTTGCATTTATACTAACTGCTCCTCCTACATTTCCAAAAGTAAACGAGGCCGCTTCTGTAGCATTGACATTCTCTTTCGAACGTACCATATCGTTCAATCCGCCTATCTGACTATAGGTGAAAAAGCCTTTCTCTGCATCATTGACTAATATACCATTAATATACGTATTGTTGTATTTGCCATCTAAGCCTCTGGTTCTAAATCGCATAGGACTGAATGTGTATGAAGCGTTTGATGTAAATACATCGCCCTTTGACGATAGTAAGGTACTTACATTCTGACTTGATGAGCCTTCGTCGTCCAACTCATTCTCCGAAATGTTTAATATAATATCTTCTTTGGAACTGTTTTGTACATTAGGCATCAACATTACATCTCCTATCTCCGTCACTTTGCCGTTGATGGAGATAATCAACTGATGATTTATCATATTGCTACCGTAAAATGTCAATACAGCATCCCCGGTCTTGTCCGTCTTAAACTCAAATTCTCCTTTTTGATTTGTGGTAGTTTGACTTTTATCAACGGATAATGTAACGGTTACTCCCGCTACTGGCTCTTGGTTTGAACTGTTTTTTACAACGCCTTTAATGGTGTTTTGCGACAATAATGTGGCGCAAAAGGCTATTGAAAACAGTAAGAATGAGTAGATTCTTTTCATAAGTATTTTTTGTTTATTAATTTTTTACAATGTTATACCCTACAAGTCGCTCGTATCTACTGCCTAATGGCTTGTAATACAAGTATATCTCATATTGATTCGAACTTTGCCAAAAACTTCCTTCTATCGGTATCTGGGTGGCTTGGCTTCCTCCCTTCGGTAGGAATACATATATATAATTGTATCCTCCTTGTTTTAAAAAATACGATTTATAGTAGTATTTGCGAGTAAAATCATACTCCATTTTGCTCTCTTCTCCAATAATATTTCCGGTAAATCGCCCCATGATATTCATGCTTCCCGAGAGAAATGGCTTCTCTAATGGCAGGTAGAAATGCACCCACATATAGTCCGCCTCCAAATCACTCTCCTCTCCATCTTGGTAGTTGATGGCATAATCTCCATGTGCATCAATATTGTAGGTCTCTCGCTTGTCGGCTCTCGTTTGCGCAGGCTCTAAATATACGTGATACTCTCCATCTTCATACCTTATGCGGTCTATCCCGCTGCCGTAGGTGTAACGACTCGAAAAGTCTATTGTGCGATATTGATTGCCTCCCTCAAAAATCAGCTCTTGTAAGTTACTGTAACTTATTTTGTTAGATAATATAGAGCTCGGCGATGTAAGGGTGACCTGGTTGTCTTCTCTGCCGTTCTGCTTTACTATCAGCATAAAATCATGCATCGGATTGACCGACTTTAATTGATCTATATCGATGTCGATTTGCAACTGCTGGTATTTGCCGTTTATCTCTTTCATCGTGTTGCCCGAAATAGTGGCGTTTATGCGTGCCATCGGCTCTACTATCGTGAAGCATGCACAGGCTACAACTCCGTTTTCAAAATCATTGTCCTTTGCTATAATCACAGCATAATTGCCACTGACCTTGAATTGCACATCTTCGTTCGGTAACGATAATTGATAGTGGATGTAATTGACTGTAGTGTTAATAGAATAATCGTAATTTGTTATGGAATTTCCGTCAAATCCATCTAAATATTCCATCGAAGAGAGTGAAGATTGCTCCCAATTTGAATTGCAATGAATGATTTTATAGTGAAAATTTGACGAAATATAGCCTGTTTCATCGAAAGAAATAGATATGGCTTGCCCTGATTGCAAATCTACCACAGGAGTGCCGTAACGCTCCCCTTCACGTAATACTTGCAATGTGTGAATATTGCCGCTAAATGCTTGTGTTCTATATGTATATGGATATAAAACAATAGTGCTGAGCAATAAAAAAACGGATAATACTATAACCTTTTTCACCAAAATTTCGCAGAATTTATTTACCGTTTTAAAGGTAAAAAACATCAAAAACGGATATTTTATTCTGTGGCAAAGTTATGAAAAAAAAATAGTATGACCAAAGAGTTGTAGTACAGAATTTTTTTGTAATTTTGCACCAAAATGGTGTAATATCTTAAAGTAGCTGATTATGTCTAAAGTACTTATTATCGGAGCCGGTGGCGTAGGAACTGTTGTCGCCCATAAATTGGCTCAAAATACAGATGTATTTACGGAAATTATGATGGCAAGTCGCACAAAAAGTAAATGCGATGCTATCGCTGCCGATGTCAAAAAACGTTATAATGTAGATATCAAAACGGCAAAAGTTGATGCTGATAATGTGTCTGAATTGGTTGCTTTATTTAAAAGTTTCGGTCCTAAGTTAGTTATTAATGTAGCCCTGCCATATCAAGACCTTACAATAATGGAAGCTTGTCTTCAAGCCGGTTGTAACTACCTCGATACAGCCAATTACGAGCCTAAAGATGAAGCTCATTTCGAATATTCTTGGCAATGGGCTTTCCACGATAGATTTAAAGAAGCAGGCCTTTGCGCTATACTCGGTTGCGGTTTCGACCCGGGTGCTACCAGCGTATTTACCGCTTATGCCGCAAAACATTACTTCGACGAAATGCATTACCTCGATATCGTGGATTGTAATGCAGGCGACCACCACAAAGCTTTTGCTACTAATTTTAACCCTGAAATAAATATCCGCGAAATTACTCAAAAGGGTAGATTCTATGAGAATGGTAAATGGGTGGAAACGGGTTCACTCGAAATTCATAAACCGGTAAATTATCCGGAAATAGGCCCGAAAGAGTCTTACCTCCTTTACCACGAGGAGCTTGAGTCGCTCGTTAAAAACTTCCCTACTATCAAACGAGCCAGATTCTGGATGACTTTCGGTCAAGAATACCTTACCCACCTCCGCGTAATACAAAATATAGGTATGGCCCGTATCGATGAAATTGACTATAACGGTCAGAAAATCGTGCCTATCCAATTCCTGAAAGCCGTTCTCCCGGCTCCGGAAACTCTCGGTGAAAACTACAGCGGCTATACCTCTATCGGATGCCGTATCAGCGGTGTCAAAGATGGTAAACCGAGAACTTACTATATTTATAACAATTGCTCACATCAAGCTGCTTATAAAGAGACAGGTACTCAGGGCGTTAGCTATACTACAGGCGTTCCTGCTATGACCGGTGCATATATGTTCCTTACCGGAAAATGGAGCGGTGCGGGTGTATTTAATGTAGAACAATTCGACCCGGATCCTTTCCTCAAAAAAATGGCCGAAAGCGGTCTACCTTGGCACGAAATGGTGGATTGTGACCTCGAATTCTAATTTTTTCTCTCTTTAATCGTTGGTGTAAATTAAATGAAACAAATTATTGAACAAATTTCTGCAGATGTCGACTCTTTTAAAGCCGATTCTTTAGAAGAATTGGAGGCTCTGCGTATTAAATATCTTAGCAAAAAAGGCGAAATCTCCGAACTTTTTAATCAATTCAGAGATGTACCTGCCGACCAAAAACGTGAAATAGGTCAGCTCCTGAACCAATTGCGCGATAAGGCTCAACAAAAAATTAATAACCTTAAAGAGCAAGTGGAACTAAAAAAACAAGAGGCTGATAAACTCGACCTTACCCGTACCCCGGAGCCAATAGCCCTCGGTACTCGTCACCCACTCTCTCTTGTTAAAAACGAAATAATAGAAATATTCTCAAGAATCGGTTTCGTGGTGGCTGATGGCCCTGAAATAGAAGACGATTGGCACGTTTTTGAATCACTCAATTTCCCTCCGGAACACCCGGCCCGCGATATGCAGGACACTTTCTTTATCGAAAAACACCCTGATATCCTCCTCCGTACTCACACTTCCAGCGTGGAAACTCGAGTGATGACAACTCAAAAACCTCCTATCCGTATACTCTCTCCGGGTCGCGTTTACCGCAATGAGGCTATATCTTATCGCGCTCACTGCTTCTTTCACCAAGTAGAAGGCCTTTATGTAGATAAAAATGTATCTTTTGCCGACTTAAAACAAGTGCTCCTATATTTCGCTCGCGAAATGTTCGGCGAGAATACACAAATACGTCTTCGCCCTTCGTATTTCCCTTTTACAGAGCCTTCTGCCGAAATGGATATCTCTTGTAATATCTGCGGCGGTAAGGGTTGCCCTTTCTGTAAAGGTACCGGTTGGGTGGAAATACTCGGCTGCGGTATGGTTGACCCTAATGTGTTGAAAGCTTGTAATATAGACCCTGATGTTTATACCGGATATGCTTTCGGTCTTGGCGTCGAACGTATTACAAACTTGAAATACCAAGTGAAAGATTTGAGAATGTTCTCCGAAAATGATGTCCGTTTCCTTAATCAATTCAAATGATAAGGTTATTTGATGATAATCCAAACCTCAATACAATCTCTAAAATTGTTGAGGTGCTGCGCAATGGCGGCGTTATTATTTACCCCACAGATACGGTGTATGCCCTGGGATGCGATATTTTTCAATCAAAAGCTCTTGAAAAAATTTGCAGAATAAAGGGTATCGATATCAAAAAAGCCAACTTCTCCGTGATGTGCGACTCTCTGAAACAAATCAGCGAATTCACTAAAATGGACGACGACACTTTTAAACTTATCAAAAAAAATACACCCGGACCGTTCACTTTTATTCTTAATGGTAATAATAAGTTGCCGAAATTGTTCAAAGAAAGAAAAACTATTGGTATACGTATTCCAAACCGAAACTTAGTAAAGGTGATAGTAGAAGAATTGGGTAATCCAATATTTACTACATCCTTGCGTATTGATGGTCAAGACCCTGATTATGAGGTTAATGCCGAACTTATCAAAGAGAAGTACGGCAGTAGAGTAGACCTTATTATCGATGGAGGAATCGGCGTGGATAACCTCTCTACCGTTGTCGATTGTACCGGCGACGATTTCGAAATTATTCGCCAAGGTGTGGGTGAATTAAATTTATAATCAAGGTGTAATAATTTGATAATAAGTTGATTATACTTTGTCTGACCCTCGCTAAATAAAAATAATATTAAATTGCACTTTTTTTAGTGCTATTCAAATAAAATTTCGTACATTTGCAAAGTTTATAAATACATAATTTTTATAGTCACATATGAAACATGTTTTTAGAGCACTCCTCATTTGCGCTATCTGCGTTTTGGGTTATATGTGCGTTACAAGTATTACTTCTGTTATTGAATTCGACAAAGCACGTGAATTGCGTGAAACCGCTATTAAAAAGAATTTAATTGAGATTCGTAAGGCCCAAATCGAATATCAAAAGGTGAAAGGCGTTTTCTGCGCTAATACCGATACTTTGGTAGATTTTATCCTTAATGGCAAATTACCTGTTGTCTTAAAAGAGGGTACTCTTACCGACGAACAATTGAAAAACGGCCTCACCGAAGAAAAGGCTCTCAAAATTGTGAAAAAGGGTAATATGAAAGAGATTATTAAAAATGGTCTCGAAGGTTTCCGTCGCGATACTTCTTATGTTAATGTGTACGAAACTCTTTTCGCTGAGCAATATTCTCGTGAGGATATTCCTAACCTCATGATTATCCCTTATTCAAACAATGAAAAATTCTTAATGGATACCGCTCGTATCACCAATTACAACACCGGATACGTACTCCCTCTTTTCGAGGCTTGCGCTCCTTATGATTCTTACCTCGGTGATCTCGACCATCAACAACTTGTAAACCTCAAAGATTACCAAACTAAATTGGAAAGATATTGCGGTCTTAAAGTCGGTTCCGTTACCGAGTCTAATAACCATGCCGGTAACTGGGAATGATATTATCCAAAATTTCAATGGCTGATAATCTGGACTTATTATCTTCAAAATTTGTTTTTGAAAATACCATGCAATATAGTTTATCCATCCGGCACCAACCGGATGGATATTCTTTTTCTGTAAAAGATGATAATGGTATCGTAATGGCTGTCAAGCATCTCGTCAGTGAGAAAAATTATATACCCGATAACGACCCGCTTCTAAACCTTAATTTCAATAAGGTTACTTATATCGAAAGTGGTGCTTTTGCCCTTATCCCGGTTTCTCTTTTCTCTCCCGAGCATGCCAAAATCTTTATGCCTCTCGAAAAAGATAAACTCTCTATCTCTAATATCAGACATTGCTCTATCCCGGATAATATCTTGATGGATAACTCGCTAATTGCCTTCGTTTCAAACGATAAACAGCTGCCTCAGCAAATTAAGTCACGCCTATCTAAGGACCTTAATACGGAATTCTCTCACGACGCTCTATTGTTGATTAAAATGGCAGCTATGATTGATGAACATAGTTTCGTGCTTTGCGAACTTATGGCGGGTAAACTGATAGTATTGGCTGTAAATAATGCAAAAATATCGGCAATAACTTCATATTCTGTCAATACCGAACTCGATATGCTCTATTATATCATGGAGATGTACCGCGTGTTGAATTTTAATCCCGAACAGGTGAAACTATTCATTTCCGGCGAGTTGACTCTTTTCCCTTTTCGCAATATTGTCAAGGATTTCGTGAGATTTCATGACGTTATTACCCCTAAAAATATCTCTGACGATATATCACTCCCAAACCCGGAATATTTCTCCTTAATATCTTATTGCGATTAATAACTGATATTGCCGAGATTACTCCCGCTTCCATCGATTTTTTGTCGACGTTTTTTGCCGACGTTTTTATCATCATATCTATAAAGTGCTCAATAATAAATTGTAAATCGATGAATATTTAATGGCCTGGTAGATATCCATAAACCACGACTTGCATACTTCAATACTGTCGATGATAATTAATAAAAAATTGATTTTTTTACTCTAAAAGATAATGAGAATAATTAGTGGAAAATTCAAAGGTCGCCGTTTTGAACCGCCGACAAATATTACTGCACGGCCAACAACGGACTTTGCAAAAGAGTCGCTCTTTAACCTGATTAATAACATGATGGATATTGAGGGCTCTACCGTTTTGGACCTTTTTTCCGGTACCGGTTCTATCAGTTATGAGTTCGCATCACGCGATGCAAGCTATATTACTGCCGTGGAAATGAGCGAGAAACATATCGCTTTTATACGTAAAACATGCACCACTCTCGGTATCGATAATATACGCGTGCAGCGAAGCGATGTGTTCCGCTTTATTGCTTCTACAAAAGCATCGTATGATATTATTTTTGCCGATCCACCATATCAATTGGAAAAAATTGCAGAAATTCCGGACCTGATTTTTAGAAATCAATTACTCGCCAATGATGGTATTCTTATCGTTGAGCATGGAGTATCTACCGATTTCTCAGGCCACCCGAATTTTTTCGAACATAGAAATTATGGTAATGTTCATTTCTCTTTCTTTAAAAATATTGAGTAATCAGTAGTTGTTCTTTATCGATGGATAGTGAGAATTTAAAAAAGAAAACCGCCGTATCCCTTATCTGGAATATTTTTAATAAGGCCGGTTATCAGGTAATAGCCTTTCTCGTGGCTATTATCACAACGCGTATTCTCACTCCGGAAGACTTTGGTTATATCGCTGCTCTCGCAATCTTCTCTATCGTGAGCGGTGTACTTATCGAAAGCGGGTTCTCTATCGCACTCGTTCGCCGCGAAAATAATACTCGGGCCGACTATAGTGCCGCTTTCTATTTTAATGTTCTCCTCAGTATTATCCTTTATCTTATACTTTTCTTTTGCGCCCCGTTGATTGCCGATTTCTTTAATATGCCCCCTCTGGTAAATCTTGCGCGAGTTATCTTTCTCGCTCTGGTAATCAACTCTTTCGTTATTGTCCCTAATGTAATCCTTACAAAACAACTGAAATTCAAACAGATTGCTATTGCCGACCTCGGCGGAATGATTTTATCTTCTGTTATCACTATAGTGCTTGCTATAAAAGGATTCGGTTATTGGGCTATCGCTGCACAACAGGTTTCTCAAGTGTTTTTTAAGATGATTATAATATGG
Source organism: Paludibacteraceae bacterium (assembly GCA_016292775.1). Classification (GTDB taxonomy): domain Bacteria; phylum Bacteroidota; class Bacteroidia; order Bacteroidales; family Paludibacteraceae; genus Aphodosoma. The sequence continues at coordinate 4,059 of JAEDFN010000008.1, read as the reverse complement.
TGTTGCAGTAAATGGTGGCCGAGTTGGAAGTCAAATTTTGCTCTCATCAAAGAACTTTTCGCCTTCAGCTTCGCTATTATTATCTCATCTTTGCTTAATTATCTTTCAAAATATGTTTACAATTTTGTAATCGGGCGCACCTATTCTACAGCAGATTTGGGCTATTATGGTCAAGCAAATAAGTATTATCAAATACCTGTAAATGTTATTATTAATTCTGTAGTAGGGGTAGCTTATCCGGTCTTCTCTTCGTTGAATAACGACAAAGAGCGTCAGGTGGCTTATATCAATAAAATCATCGCCTTTCTCTCTTTCTTCTCTTTCCCGGTTCTTCTCGGGTTTTTCGCAGTAGCTCCGAATTTCATTACCGTAGTTATTACCGATAAATGGATGCCTATTCTACCTTATCTGCGATTATTCTTGATTTCTTCTCTAATTCAGCCGTTTATTATCCTTAATATCAATATTTTTAATGTAAAAGGTAAATCTCGCTATTACCTTTATGTAGAGATACTTATGGTTGCCCTCACTGCTATCTTCTTGCTTCTTATGCACGATACTATCATGCAGATGATTATCGGCTTCCTGCTTACCAATCTGATAGTGTGGGTGGTAACTCTTTTCCTGGTAAAACATTGTGTCGGAATTTCCTGCCTTACTCAAATTGTAAAGATGCTGCCTTCGTTACTTATCAGCATTATTATGGCAGGTGGCGTGATGCTCTTCGATTACTTAGTGCCTATAACACCGATTTATAAGCTCTGTTGCGAATTGATTATTGGTGTTGTACTCTACATTCTGTTGGCTTTAATATCTAAAAATCAAATATTTATAGAAATTTTTAATCAGATTTTAAATAAGATCAAAAATAAATGAAACATTCTATCCCTGTACAACTCCGTTTTAATGACACTGACGCTTTAGGTCATGTAAACAACTCTACCTATTTTAGTTTTTATGACCTCGGAAAAACCGAATATTTCCGTGCCCTTTATGGTGATAATTACTTCACAAAAGAGATTGATATTGTAGTGGCTCATGCCGAAGTGGACTTTATCGAACCGGTTTTCCTTACCGATGATATCAGTGTTGAGACTTCCGTAACTCATATCGGATCAAAGAGTTTTTCGCTATACCAACAAATCAGGGATAATCGTACTAATCATGTGAAATGTAAATGCACAACTATCATGGTAGGTTACGATTTTAAAAATAAAATTACTATCCCTATTTCAGACGAATGGCGCAAAGTAATAGCCGATTATGAAGAACGTCCGGATTTTTTGGACAATGAAAAATAATCATTACCTTTGTATTTGAAAGTAAAAATTGTAAAATTCTAATATCACAAAACATGATTTCACAGAAACTGCTTAATCCACAGAGTATTGTGGTGGTTGGCGCATCTAACGATGTGCAAAAACCCGGTGGCAAACTCCTAAAAAATTTATTGGAAAGTAACTTCAAAGGCAAAGTTTATGTCGTAAATCCAAAAGAAGCCGAAATCCAAGGAATAAAATGTCACGCAAAAGTAGAAGATCTTCCTCAGGTTGATTGTGCACTTATGGCTATTGCCTCAAAATATTGCCTTCATACCGTAGAAGTGCTTGCAAAAGAAAAAGGTTGCGGCGGATATGTTATCATCTCTGCCGGATTCTCTGAAGAAAACCATGAAGGTGCAGAGATAGAACATAAAATTGTAGAAATTATCGATAGCGTTGGTGGCTCCCTTATCGGTCCAAACTGTACGGGATTCCTTAATGTAAACTATACCGGTGCTTTCGATGCCCCTATACCTCAACTTAATCCTCAAGGTGTGGATTTCGTAACCGGCTCAGGTGCAACTGCCGTATTCATCAAAGAGATAGGTATTACTAATGGTCTCCAATTCAACTCTGTTTGGGCTGTAGGTAACTCCGCTCAAATCGGTATCGAGGAGGTGCTTGAATATTGGGACGAGACCTATGTTCCGGGAAAATCATCTTTCGTAAAAATGATTTATATGGAGAGCATCCGTAACCCTCAAAAGTTACTTAAGCATGCCTCTTCTCTTATCCGTAAAGGATGTAAAATTGCCGCTATCAAGTCCGGTTGCTCTTCTGCAGGTAGCCGCGCAGCCTCTTCTCATACCGGTGCTTTGGCTACTTCCGACGTCGCTGTCGACGCTCTTTTCCGTAAAGCCGGTATCGTTCGCTGTAGCAACCGCCTCGAACTTGTAAATGTTTGCGCCGTATTTATGCACCCGGAAATGAAAGGTAAGAATATGGCTATCATCACTCATGCCGGTGGCCCTGCTGTAATGCTTACCGATGTGCTCTCTAATAACGGACTCGAAGTGCCTGCTATTAGCGGACCAAAAGCTCAAGAGTTGCTCGCTAAACTTTTCCCGGGCTCTTCTGTGGCAAACCCTATCGACTTCCTTGCTACCGGTACTGCCGAACAACTCGGTTATATCATCGATGCCTGTGAAAACGACTTCGATAATATCGACGCTATGGCTGTAATTTTCGGTTCTCCGGGCCTCTTTGCAAACTGGGAAGTATATCGCGTTCTCGATGAGAAGATGAAGAGTTGCAAAAAACCTATCTTCCCTATCCTCCCTTCTATTATCAATGTAAAGGATGAAATAGAGGATTTTATCAATGTAAAACATCGTATCAACTTCAGCGAAGAGTGCGTCTTCGGTAATGCCCTTGCAAAAGTTTACAACACTCCGGCACCACAACCTGAAGTATTAAATATCCCGGAAATAGACAAAGCAGCTATCCGTAAAGTGGTTGATAATGCACAAAACGGATATCTCTCTCTCGATGAAATTAACCAACTCCTCGATGCTGCCGGTATTAACCGTAAACGCAATGCCGAAGTACGCAACGAAGAGGATGCTGTTAAACAAGCCGAAGAGATGGGATTCCCTCTCGTTATGAAAGTGTGCGGACCGGTACATAAATCCGACGTGGGTGGTGTGGTTCTTAATGTTACTGATATGGATACCGTTCGTAAAGAGTTCAACCGCCTTATCAAGATAAAAGATACTTATGCAGTGGAAATTTGCCCTATGTATCATGGTACCGAAATCTTTATCGGTGCGAGTCGCGAACCGAAATTCGGACATCAAGTGCTCTGCGGACTTGGTGGTATCTTTATTGAAGTGCTTAAAGATGTACAAGCTTCCCTTGCCCCTATTTCAGTAGAAGAGGCACATTCAATGATTAAGAATCTTCGCGGATACAAGATTATCAAAGGAGTACGTGGTCAAGAGCCTGTTAATGAAGATCTCTTTGCAGAAGCTGTTTCCCGTATCTCTGCCCTCGTTACAGTGGCTCCTGAAATCGCCGAGATGGACCTCAACCCTCTCCTCGGTTCCGCTAATGCCGTTGTAGCCGTCGACGCCCGCATCCGTATCGATAAATAATTTATATCAACACATAGTTGATTGCACTAAATAAAAAAGCGTCACCTTGATTGTATTTTCAGGGTAACGCTTTTTTATTAATAAAATTAGTTTTTTATTTTCTATACAAATCAACAGAAAGGAAACACTTATAAAAAGCTCAATCTCCGATAACTTTTGTTCCTTCAAACAAATTTTCCCAATCTTTAGTCTATACTACTCCGCATTCGTCTTCCACCGCTTCGGCACATTCTTCATCGGAGATTCTAAGTAGTTAAAAATCTTCTTAAATATCAATTTCTACTAAATAGTCAGTGTAATCAAATAACATCTCAGAAAATTTTTCTTTTGTTCCTTTGGATATATAAATAGATTCGAGAGAATCACAGCCTTCAAAAGCACTACTTTCAATACTAGTCACGCTATTCGGGATATCAATAGATTTGAGAGATTCACACTTAAAAAAAGCACGATTTCCAATACTAGTAACGCTATTCGGGATATTAATAGATTCGAGAGAGGTACACACTGCAAAAGCACTATCTCTAATACTAGTAACGCTATTCGGGATATTTACATATTCGAGAGATTTACACCCTGAGAAAGTACCATTTCCAATACTAGTAACGCTATTCGGGATATTAATAGATTCGAGAGAGGTACAC
>JAEDFN010000048.1 GCA_016292775.1 Paludibacteraceae bacterium | reverse complement strand
CATTAAAAGTAATAACATCCGAGCGATCGATATTCAGATAATAGCGCACTGCATCAGACTCTCTGCCGTCGAAGTCGATTTTCATACCGGAATGGATTTCGGTATTGATATCGGTGAGGGCATCGTAGAGATATACAGGGCGAGTGAAATTCTCGGCTCCGAAGAAGGATAATTCTATATTACCTATTGCAGTATCGAGCACGCTTACCGACAGAGGTATCATATCGATAGTACGAACTCTGTTCACCATCACCGGGGTGTTACCAATGCGGGTATAAACGGCAAACGGAGTAAGGTTATCGTTGAACATCAGCAGGTCGGCATCCTCTTGCGAGTCGTAATCATTGCTACCGTAAGCATCTTCCGTCACCGTGGCAACACTGCGAGAATTACCATATTGTGCGATGACGGTAAGTTTTTGAGAATTAGACATCGGAGCATTGGCAGCAACCTGATTTTTACTATCGGAATTAGAAACCATATTCGGATTGAATGTGATATCCAAAGAGGTAGAAGCATTTACTGTATGCACAAAGAATGCTCCGGCAGGTTGAATTTTGGATTCCGAAGTTACCGGCTCTGCTTTCACCATATCATTTTCGAAAGTATAATAGAAACCATCGATGACATCGGTATTGACATCCATAAAGGCTTGCATTGAGAGGTCACCCATAAACGGATTGGTAACAAGGAACCAATTGTCCGGCTTAATATTAGTATATTTAATTGTGACTTCCGGATTAACGGCATCGCCTTTATAGAGGAGTTTATAGCAGTCGGCATCGCGTGTAATATCGGCTTTACCGTATATTTCAGGCACTTGATACTCCTGTCCATTAGCCGTACGTATTGCATAGAAATAATAAGTGTTATCATTTTTAGGCAATTGAATAAAGTTTTGCATAGCTTCGTTCACGGCTTGTACGGCAACAGCTTTATTTACATATTGCTCACCGAGGGCATTTGAAGGCTCACCCCAACCGGCAACGGCGGTACTTACCGAGTCGACAACATTACCCTTGATGTACGACCAGAAGGTAGTGGTAGAGTTATATACTTTTTGTAATATCTTATTAGCTATACGGTTATCACAATGAGCACTGTTAAAGCGGAAATCATCATTAGCCACATCACCTGCCTTAGGCACATATAGGTCGCCGGAGAACACTTTTCTAAGCGGAAGGCCGAAGAGACTATAACTTCCTTTTGACACAGGCACATCAACATAAGCGGAGTCGTACACCAGGTATTGCTGACCGGTCATCTTGGCACCGATAGGGAAATAGATAGATCCGCAAGTATTTGGTTCGAAACCATAGATATATTTTAGATGATAAGTAGCACCCTCCACCTCATCATAGTTATTCATATCGAAATCATCGAGCGAAATGGCACTATTCGGGAGTATTACCTTAGTTCCCTCTACAGGGATAAGGGCACTATTTCCGAGCGGATCACTCCAATTTTCATCATTATGCCATGTTGGATTTTCCGCTTTTGGAGCGAAGATTATTATATCAGGAACTACATTAATTATAAAGCATCCATAGGCGGTATCATAAGGTTGTGTATCATAGCGAGCGGAGAATTTATAGTCATATCCCGGGCGCATCTTGATACCATTGCCATTACGGGTGAAAGTGAGTTCATTATCCTTGGTGATATTTCCAGAAAAAGTGTATACTGCATTACCCACAAATCTCTGAGCATCGGCATCATCTGTGCGATAGAGGTACATATTGGTACCTACTTTAGGAGTACCCTTGACACCATTGATAGTGAGGGCAAAAGAGTCGCCTACCTTATTCACTCTCGATTGGGCGATACGCACAACAGCAGGTGCACCTTCAATATCTTCCGGCATATCTTCCATATCCACTTTACCATAGCAGTATTTCACATCGCTGCGGAGGAAGATACGCATCGGGTTCGGGCAGACAGGTATTGTAGAGTCGTCACACGAGCCCATAATAGGATAAGCAATATACTGCACTGTAGTACCATCACCCAGAAGGTTGGTTGTGATAGAGCGTTTTCTTAAGGTAATATAAGATTCGTATTTAAGCAGAGTATCGAGGTTGGCTTGAGTAAATACACCCGAAACAGGTTGATTTACAGATGATACTTCGTTTGGATATACAGAGCGGAAATGCATAAAGGCGGTGGTAAGATTTGCTTGTACGAATCTGTCATCCACACCCACAATCCAATCGCAATACGGGGTAGCTTTATTCACTTGTCCCTTAAGATTAGGGTCGTTATAATAGACTTGAGTGGAGAGTACGTAATTACGCTCTCCGGAGAGAGTTTTAAAGCGCAAATTTACAAGCTCTTGAGGTACACCATCGATAAGCAATTGTTTACAGTTTTCCACTTTAGTAGTATAGATACCACCGCAATCGACACGGAAAATATTATCGGCGGAAACGAGGCAAGAGTAGGTGGAATATTTCTTGAACTCACTACTTTTGTGAACGATATAGAGCACAGGCACAGTCTCGGTACGTGTAGGACGCACTACCTCCTCTTGGATATAGAAAATTTCGCCATCTCTAACAGGCTTATTCTCTCGGAATATGAAAGCATTGATAGAGCTATATTTAAGAGTATCGTGTATCTCACTCCAAGCAATATTCTTTCTCACTACATACGTACCGTAAGTACCGGAAGAGTGTTCATTGATATAATTCAGGTTGAGAATAGTATCCTGGTTACCACCCTTAGGATTTGCGCCCTTTACCCAGCGATAGTTAATATTTACATTACCGGAAGCATCAGGGGCAAAAGTCTCTGACTTAAAGTCAACGCGGAGCAGAGTGATAGACTCGGAGATACCTTTTTCGGCATCGATAAGCTCTTTTTGCGTTTTGATACCGCAAGCGGTGATACCCTCGAGCGACTGAACCGGGTTTTTAGATGTATATATACGTATGTTATCAATACCGAAGTCGTTACCGGAAGCGTCATTGTTATTATTCTCTATACGCACACGATATTGAGCAAAGTTTTGCTCACCGAGTTTTACTTCGAAGAACACTTGATGCCATCTTCCGGCGGTTGTATAAGAAAAATTACCAACACCTGTGGTAAAAGATTGAAGGCGGGTTTCATTGCCGGACTCATCAATACCGGAGAGGATAATATTTAAGTTCGGTAATGTATGTACAGTGGCAAAGTTATTCACCCAAGCGGATACATACACGCTACTATTCGGGCAGAGATTACCATCAATAACGAGGTTGGCTACAAGACCCGGAGCCTCATTTGCATCCACATACATAAAACAGCCTGTACCCGGATTATTGAAATCTCTTACAGAAGTAGGGTTGTTTGTTACCCAAGTAGCACCTGAAGGTACACTTTGCAGAATGGCATACTCGCTCCAATATGGGAATTTATCATCAAATTGTTTACTATTTCCGGCAGAACCACTACCATCTGGATAAACAAAACCATAAGAGCACTCATCCCAACGAAGTGGTTTCTTAGATATTACGAAATTATCAGTAGAGGTAGATGATTTATTAACGGTGACAAGGTACTCCGAAGAAACGTCAAAATCTTGTTTTGCTGCGAGGTTATATTTCTTATCCATCTGAGAATCGGATATGATAGTGCCGTTATAAGGACCTATTTCCGTTTTTGCCTTACCCTCAACTTTCCAACGAGCAATTTTATAATTACCGCTACGTAACTCATAATAGTAAGTATTACCGGCAGCAGGAGCTTCAACGGAATACATACGATTGGCAGTACATTCTGCATCAGTATATTCTTCATACCCTGAATTCTCTGACGTACTTTGATACATTGTGCAGGAGGTAATCTGAGTCTGACTACTTGCATTACCGGTATAGTAACAAGAGGTGTTACCATCAGAATTCATGGCTGTGGTAAGCAAGATTTGAGAACCTGCAGGAGCTACAAAATTATAATTTTCGTAAGGGGTGGAAGTATTAATTTTTGCTGCAATTTCCGAGGCGGGACGAATATCGAAAATAACACGATAAGAGAGCGTAGGTTCTACAACGGAAGAAAGATTCGAGCCACTCGGTGTGATTTGAAAATCGCCATAGTTTGAAACATCGCAAGCAATTTTAATAGCCGTACCATTAAAAGTAATAGAAGCCTCGGGTTGGATTTGAACACCTTCACCGAGAGTTTCTTGATAATTAATTACACCATAATTGGTATAATGAATAGTAGTAGAACTCCCTGTAGGTTTTGTATAAGTCATTCGTGCCACAACAGACGACATAGAGTCCGCTTCGTAATCATACCAACGGCTGTAACCCTTCAGCCTGTTGTTGGCGGAAGCCAACGGCATCGTGAGGGTACGAGTCTCACCAGTCTTCATGTAATAGACGTACGTAAGTTCGTGCACAGGCTGCATACCACGTACATCTAATGAAGTATTTCCTTGACCCGGTGAATGAGAAAAAGATATATTATAAGGCGTTTGCGCGGAGGATACACACGCAAACAATAAAAACATAAAAATAGAGGCAGCATGCCGCAGCACGCCCTTTTTACCAAAAAAATCCATAATAGGTTTTAAATAATAATTTAATAATTGTTTGTTCTAAAAGTCGCTTAAATAACCAGTTTTATTTGTTTTTTTTGCGTTGCAAATTTACGGAAAAATAACAAATCCCCTCCTCTCTACTTGTGTTAAATAAATTTAAAATTTCTTTTGAAATCCAAATACTTACCAATCAGTTATTTATAAATGGCTGTGTGTCAAATAAACACAATTATCGTTGTAATTGTTAATAAGTATTAAGATAATATCTAATATAAAGAAATAGGAAGAGTAGATACTTATAGCTACATTCTTTAAGCCGGAACGCACTATGTATGATAATATCATAAAAAAATTGTACTTCGTCAGAAAAATAAATTCTTTATCATTATTTTTCACGAAACGGGGAAATATATAAAAAAAAAGAGGACCATAATTCGGACCTCTTATGATAAAAATAAAAAACAAGTCAAGGCAAATGTGAAAAAATAATAAAATATTATTCGCAATTTTTTGTTTCAAAAGCAATGGCGCATAATTTCATATGTTGCATCATGGAATAGAGACCATTGCTACGAGTAGGCGATAGATGCTCTTTAAGACCGATAGCATCGATAAAAGCGAAATCCGTATGAGCCACCTCAGCGATAGTAGCACCGGAGAGCACCTTTATAAGCAGGGCAACAATTCCGCGCACGATAAGGGCATCGCTCTCACCGGAGAAATATATTCTACCATTACGCTGCTCACAATAAATCCATACCTGACTTTGACATCCGGAAATTTCGTATTGAGGGAGCTTATACTCAGCAGGATATGGTGGTAATTCGTTGCCCAATTCTATCAGAAATTGATATTTATCCATCCAATCTTCATACATCGACACCTCATCGATGATTATATTTTCTCTTTCGGCTAAAGATAGATTAGTAAAGTCTTCCATTATTACAGTAAAAAATTATAATACTATATCTATATCGTTGATATCTGATATTTTACAAAAAGAATTAAACACTTTCCAGAAATTTGGATATGACTTAACGACAGAGTTTTGTCCATCCAGAACTATTTTTTGACGAAGGCCGATAAGGGCGAGAGACATAGCCATGCGATGGTCGTTATAAGCATTTAGAGTAACATTCTCTTGCATAGGGAATCTACCGCCGATATAACGGAGGCTATCTACTCTACTTTTCACATCATAGCCACATTTTGCAAGTTCGCTTACAAGAGCCATAGTGCGGTTGCTCTCTTTGGCACTTAGGGTGTTAGCCCCTTGTATCTCAAAAGGTATTTCTTTTACCGCCGCTGCCACTGCGATAGGCATAATAGCATCGGGGTTGTTAATACAATCGAAGAAGAGATAGGGTTTTTCGTACCCCACATATTGGATTTCCACGCCCTGTTTGTGTTCGAGAGTTTTGACACCGAGTTGCTCGAAATAGCTTGAAATTTGCACATCGGGTTGTGGAGAAAAATTATTAAGACCGTTAAAGACAAGTGAGCCGTCTTCGATAATAGAGAGCATGGAATACCACACGGCGGCAGACGACCAATCGCGTTCGTACCACAAAGTATTGGAAAGGCGGAAAGTAGAGCGTGGAATAGTGATTACGCGGTCGACAATCTGCACATCCACACCACATTGTTTGAGAACATATGTAGTGAGTTTGATATACGAAGCGGAGACCGGCTTACCAAGCATATTAATCACGAGACCATGAGGCAAAACCGGGGCTATCAGCATAAGTGCGGAAACAAATTGGCTACTCATAATAGCGGAGATGGAGACCTCCGTACCCTTGATTTTACAGCCTTTAATACGAAGAGGGGCGAAACCGTATTTATCTGTATAATTGATATTTGCCCCGATATGCTTAAGGGCATCGACAAGAGGATCGATAGGCCGCATACAAAGTCGGTCGGTACCGGTAATGACGAATTCTCCGGGACGAAGGGCACAAAAAGCGGTAAGGAAACGAAGGGCGGTGCCGGAATCTTGTACATCAACGGTAACTACCTCGCCGGATTTTGTTTCCAATATCTGCTTCAGTGCGGCATGTAATATCTTAATATCTCGACAATCTTTTTCGTCGATATCTAACAACTTATCATTAAGAGCATTGATTATCAATAGTCTTGCTCTAATACTTTTTGAGTAAGGGAGCTCAATAACTCCTTTTACTGAAGAATAAGACGAAAGCGGTTCAATAATCATTGAATAGAGTTATTTAGAAAATCTAATATAAACAGACATAAAAAGAACAATCACTTCACGAAACCAGGCATGGAGATGTAGCTGATAGCCCTCCATACATCTTGAATAGAGGTATTTTCAGAGCCACGACCACCAATTAGATAAAGTATACCGGAAGAGGATACGAGCCCACTTGCCGCATAACGCGGAGCATATAGTGACGGTATTTCCATTTTAGAATCAGGATATTTCCATGTCAAGCCATAATCTTTACTGAAGAGGTGACGTTGCTCGGTGAGAACCCCGTTTTCATCACGGCCGCCAAAAATCATCAATCCATTGGCATACTGCACGATGAGAGCATCGGCTCGAGGTGATATTTGATTTCTTCCCGAAGTGAGATTACTCCAATAAGAGCCGTTTTCCGTGCTCCATAAAGAGGACAAGAAATTGGCATCTGCATCAATGCCTCCAAGTACGAAAGCACGCTCAGCACCTGAAGGAGAGCGAGATACAAGGATAGAATAGCCGGAGACAGGGAAACCAGTAGGAGCGGTAGTCACCACATTCCATCCATTATTACCATCATAAACTACTACTTTAGTTTCCCCATCAACATCTTGTAAGGCATAGAGATTGCCATTCATTGAAAAGAGGAGACTATTCACTGCAGAAACGGCACGCTTCTCCCACTGCAAACCATTGGTAGTGATGAAGAGATTGCCGTTTTGATAGATATAAATAGTAGAATCGTTATAAGCACAATTCTCTCGAAGATTGAGCGTTGGCAGGTCAAAATCCGGATAAAGAGCATTAGACTCATACCAATCTACGGCATTTTCCGAAAAATATATGTTGAAATAAGAGTCGAAAACAGAGAGGAAAACGAAAGTACTGTCGAGATAAAAAACCCTTTCTGACACTGTAGGCTCAGCAAAAATCTGAGTTTTCAGACCCTCCCAAATAAAAGTGTCGGGGTCGACTTGATGCACATTGACGGTGATAGTATATTTCTTACTCTTCTTTTTATTTTCACTCCACACCTCAATAGTAACAGGCTCGGCAAAATTCAAGAAAATAGAATCCTTAGCTTGATAAGGGATAGAATCATTAAGCATCACCTTTATAAAAGTAGGAGAAAGCACCGGATAAAGAGAGTCGATACGAGTAAGATAAGGAAGTGAATCCGTATTGGAAATAGTGCCATTATCTTGATTTATAGTGAAATAGTATTGATATACGGAATCACTTGAAGGACTATATAATCGGAATGTGGTAATCTCGGCATCTTCCGAATATGTTACTCCATTATTATTTTCAAGACAAGAATTCAACCCTATCAAAAAAGATAATAGAAATAGAATATAAAAAGATATGCGTTTCATATTGAATAATTAAATAAAACTGACTGCAAAGGTAAGAATAATATTAGAGAAAAAAAAACGATAAAAAATTTTTTCTCAATGAAGATTTTTACCTTTAAAAAACTGAGTAATAATAAGCAAAAATAATCCGCATAAGAAGAGAGGAATGCTAAGCAATTGCCCCATATTTAAAGGTAAATTGGCAGCATAATTTATCTGCTCCATTTTACAAAACTCAACAAAAAACCTGAAAATCGGGATTGTTATCATCACCATAGAGAACCAAAAACCGGGTTTTACGGAGCAGTGAACAGGAGTGATTTTTTCCTTATTTTTACCTGAAACGTCGGCAATACTTGCATCATTCAACGAATTAATAATTTTTTCTTCATTACTATTTTGGCTGAAAGTACGATATGCGGCAGCGAGTACAAAAAAGAGAAGAAAATAGAATATCGCCTCATAAATTTGTACCGGATGGCGCGGCACATCATCGACAGAAGAGAAGATAACCGCCCAAGGCAGTGACGACTCGGTGCCGAGAATCTCGCTATTAAAGAAATTACCTATTCGGATAAAGCCGCCCAAAAGGGGTGTTGCAATAGCTACAATATCGAGGATAGGCAGAAGTTTCTCGTCACGATACATCAGCTTGAAAATGAGGATTGCCACGATAGCGCCAACTCCACCGCCGTGACTTGCAAGACCGTGATAACCGCAGAAATAGTAGTTACCTGCAGCATTTTTAGTTATCGGCAAAAAGATTTCAAGAGGGTGAGAAAAGAAGTATTGTGGGTCGTAAAACACGCAGTGACAGAGCCTTGCCCCCAAAAAGATACCTGCAAAAAGGAGCAAAACCAAAACATTAAAACGCCTCTCAGCAAGTCCCGCCCTCAAGCTCTGCTTATAGACATAACTCCCCGCAGCAACGAGACCTATGGCGAAAAGAACACCATACCACAAAAGGGAGAAGCCCCCTATATGGAAAATTTCGATATTCGGATTCCAAACTATATAATTCATATACTGCAGCGAATTAGATTACATTAAAATTATCCGGGATAGAGTTTATAATATCCAGAAGGTCGGTTTTCGACTCCGCACGCAACATAGCCACACGAGTTTGCTTGAAATTGTCGATACCCTTAAAAACCGGGGACATCGCTATATGGCGTCGGCTGTGTACTATTCCTTTTCGCTCATCACCCAACCACTCTATAGAGCTGTTGATATACTCCACGAGCATATCCGTTTGCCACTTAAAACTATAAGGCTCAGGGTTTTCACCAAAATCAAGATAGTGCCTCATCTCGGCAAAAATCCATGGATGCCCGATAGTAGCCCTACCCACCATTATAGCATCAACACCATAATTATCAAAACATTGTCGAGCTACAGCACCGGAAGTAACATCCCCGTTTCCGATAATTGGTATATACATACGAGGGTTATTCTTCACCTCGCCGATAAGCGACCAATCGGCACTTCCGGTGTACATCTGTGCCCTGGTACGACCGTGAATAGCAAGTGCTTTAATACCACAATCTTGAAGTGCTTCGGATAAAGAGACAATAATCTTTGAACTATCGTCCCAACCGAGTCGAGTTTTAACAGTGACGGGGATATTGACGGCATCTACCACGGCTTTCGTTATTTGCAGCATCTTCGGTATATCGCGAAGCATACCTGCACCGGCACCTTTTCCGGCAACCTTTTTTACTGGGCAACCGAAATTAAGATCAATAATATCGGGCTTTGCCGCCTCCACAATTTTAGCAGCTTCCACCATAGTGTCGGTATCTCGTCCGTAAATCTGTATCACCACAGGGCGCTCTTCATCATGGATAGTAAGCTTTTGCTCCGTACGCTTGACATTACGTATCAGTGCATCGGCACTGACAAACTCGGTATAAACCATATCAGCACCGAAACGCTTGCAGAGCAGGCGAAAAGCAGGGTCCGTAACATCCTCCATCGGAGCCAAAAAAAGAGGCTCTTTGCGAAACTCAATATCTCCTATTTTCATTTATATAATGTACATTTTTTTGCCGACAAAGGTACAAAAAATTCCACTATTGCACATATAAAAAATTTTATATACTTTTGTAGACTGTATAATAATGTAAGATACACATATAATAATATATGGAAATTGAAAACAATCAGACCAAAGAAGACCTTATCGTTCAGATGCTTAAAACGGTATTTGACCCTGAAATACCTGTCAATATATACGATTTAGGACTCATTTATAACATCGATTTGCGTGGTAATGACTTGGAAATTGACATGACACTCACCGCGCCGAACTGTCCTGCTGCAGACTTTATTGCAGAAGATGTAAAAGAGAAATTAGAGAGCATCGACGGTATTGACAACGTAAAAATCAATCTTGTTTTCGAGCCTGAATGGGATAGAGACATGATTTCCGAAGAGGGAAAACTTGAGTTGGGAATGCTATAAAACCACATTAACACCCGGATGAAAAAATATTATTTTGTCGGAGACGCCCATTTAGGTTCGCTACTGTTTAAAGACAAAGAGGAGCATGACAATAGATTCATTTCGTGGCTTGACATGGCTTGCGCCGATAGCGATGAGGTATTCTTGATGGGAGATATCTTTGACTTTTGGTTTGAATTCGCACACTCCATTCCGCCGGGGTACGACAAAATCCTTGCTGCACTAAAAGAAAAGTGCAGTACCGGAAAAAAAATTCATTTTGTATGCGGCAATCACGACCAATGGACCTACGGCTATTTAAGTAACTTAGGCTTGATAATACACCGAAAGCCGGAAGTTATCACCCTCAATGGTAAAAAGATATTGATAGCTCACGGACACGGATTAGGGGAGAAACGAAAGGCTACACTTATTATCAACAAAATTTTTGAAAATAGCGTGTGTCAATGGCTTTTTCGGCACCTTATTCCTCCGAAAATCGGCATAGCATTCGGCATAAAATGGAGTGCTGACAACAGAAAAAAACACGACAAAAAAGCGAAAAATAACGAAGGGGAAAACACCTTTATCGACTACTATAGCAACAATACGGAAGAGAGTTTTCAGATGACATGGGCTATGGATTATGCAAGACAACATCCTGATACCGACTATATTATCATGGCTCATCTACATCGAGAGGAGAACCGACTTACGGGTAATGGTACGCAAATAATCATCCTCGACGAATTCTACAATCGCTACGGATACGGAGTGCTTGACGAAAGCGGCATGTCGCTATATAATTTTGAATAAAAAAAATAAAAACGAATAACACTCCATAAAAAAATTATTAGTAACTTTGCATCGAAATCACTATTTGCACTAAAAAAATACAATAAAGATATATGGAATTTCAAGCTAATGAAGGAAAAAACCTCGCCATCGAGATAAACGGTGAGAAATATTTACGCATTCCGGTTAAGACACACGTAGTTATGCGCGAAGACGACCTTTTTGAGGTAGTAAATAAATACACAAAAGATATACGCAAAGAAGGAGACATCATCTTCTGCAGCGAAAAGATAATAGCCATTACACAAGGCCGATCATTCCCTATCAGCGAAATTCACCCGTCAAAGCTCGCAAAATTTCTTGTGAAATTCGTATATAAATCACCATACGGCATCGGATTAGGCAGTCCGTACACTATGCAGCTCGCCATAGAGGATGTAGGAGTCCCTCGTATTTTACTCGGATGTTTCTGCGCTGCCGTTACCAAACCTTTCGGTATCAGAGGCGTATTCTACAAAGTATGCGGTCAAAAAGCTTATGCCATTGACGGACCATGCGAGTACACTATTCCACCTTACAACCAATATGCCAAAATGGCTCCAAAAAATCCGGATAAGGTGGCAAGAACAATGAAAGAGAAATTAGGTAATGAATTTATCGTTCTCGATGCCAACGACTTAAATGTAGACATCCTCGGTAAGTCAAGTAAGAATTTAGACGAAAAATTCTTAAAAGCCCTCTTTAAAGATAATCCTCTCGGACAATCTTCACAGCAAACTCCTATTGCTATAGTGCGTAAAGCTTAATAAAAAAACATACTGATGCTCAACTTTATTACATGGAATCCGGATCCTGTAGCCCTTTCGTTAGGACCGGTAGAAATACGATGGTACGGCATAATATATGCATTAGGATTTTTCTTAGCCATCACAATTATCGACAAGATATTCAAAAAAGAAAACGCCCCGGAAGGATGGATTGACAAGGTATTCATCTATATGATTCTCGCCGTGATAATAGGTGCGCGATTAGGACATGTATTCTTTTACGGATGGGAATATTACAGCAAGCACCCCGCCGAAATTTTTATGGTATGGCACGGCGGATTGGCAAGTCACGGTGGCGCTATAGCCCTTGTAATTTGTGCATGGCTGATGAGCAAATTTATGACTAAGCAGAGCTTCTTCTGGCTTGCAGACAGGGTTTTTGTCGGCTCGTCATTAGTAGCTGTATTGATACGTATCGGAAACTTGATGAACTCCGAGATTTATGGAAAACCTACCGATTTACCTTGGGGATTCTATTTCTTAAGAGGCGACACAGCCTATGCCAATATCGACGGAGCCCTTCATACCTTCCACTACGGAGACGTCATCACACTCAACGGAGTACAGCAATACTGCACATCGCAAGCACTCTATGATGCGGGACTACTACTACCTTGCCACCCTACTCAGATATATGAGTCGCTCGCATACCTTATCGTCTTCATCCTCCTTATGTGGCTCTACTGGAAAAAAGAGGGAGGCAAATACAACGGACTCATCACCGGCGTAGGCTTTACAGGAATCTTTATCGCTCGACAGATAATAGAATTCTTGAAAAATCCACAAGAGACTTTTGAAGAGAATATGACATTCAATATGGGACAATGGCTTTCATTACCTTTTGTAATTATCGGTATCATATTAATTGTCAGAGCAATAAAAAAAGGTAAAGTGGAATATCACCTGCCACAACAGGCTCCGGCTAAAGCCAATAACAAGGTTGACAATAAAAAGAAAAAATAGATGATTACAGCCGAAGAGTTGGCCCCGATAGGCAGTTTCTCAAAAACACACGGCATTAAAGGCGAAATTAATGCCACCATAGAAGCAGACTTCGACATCGATAATTGTGACTATTTCGTTGTAGATATGGATGGTATTTTCGTACCCTTCTTTATAGAAACTCTACGCTTTAGAAGCGACACTACAGCAATAGTAAAATTTGAAGATATCGATACCGAAGAAGAGATAAGAGATTTTTTCGGCAAAACAATATATGTAAAAAAAGAGTTGATAGAGAGTGAAACCGACGACGCCCTGAATATCTTTGGCTATAGCATGTTCAACGAAAAAGGGGAAGCAATCGGAAAAGTAGACGATATCGACACCTCAACGATGAACACATTAATAATATCGGGTGACAACTTAATACCACTTGCAGCAATAGAGATACTCGATATCAACCACAAACTACACACCATCAGCATCAAGTTGCCTGAGGGACTATTGGACATAAACAGATGATAGAACGCACACATATAGGTATTTTCGGGAAAAGGAATGCCGGAAAATCTTCCATTATCAATATGCTAACGAACCAAGAGGTTAGCATAGTAAGTCCCCTACCCGGCACCACTACCGACCCGGTGACAAAACCTATAGAGATAAACGGCATAGGGGCGTGCGTATTCATAGATACTGCCGGATATGACGATGCCGGAGAAATCGGAGCAATGCGAGTAACCAAAACAAAACAGGTGCTACAGCGTTGCGACATTTCTCTCTTTGTAATACCTACCACTATTATAGATAATAGAGAGGAACTGAACAAAGCAGCGGAATGGTATAAGCTGATAAGCGAACGTACCGCAAGAACAATTGTAGTAATCAACGAATTCAGCGAGAACAGCGG
>JAEDFN010000086.1 GCA_016292775.1 Paludibacteraceae bacterium | reverse complement strand
TATATCGACGAGTCGTGCACCCTTTTCGACACCATCTTTATCAGTGCCGGCATGCGTGGTTTACAATTGAAAATATCCACCGACGCCCTTGTAAAATATGTCGGTATGACGGTGGCGGATATTGTTTCTTCAAGCAGACAGTAATGTCTACCAATCAAAAGATTATGATTGCCGTGGTAGATAAATCGTTTCAAATAAGCAAACTGCAAAAGCAGAATAGTGAGAAATATTTTTAGAAAATTTTTAATGGGAAATATCAAGATAAAGAAAGGGGTTTTCGACACGAATCTGCCCCTTGAGCATGCCTCCGTAATGGCGGGATTTCCTTCTCCTGCCGATGATTATCAGCATGATAGACTCGATTTTAACAAAGACTATATCCGCCATCCCGAGGCTTCTTTTTACGGTGATGTAGAGGGGGATTCTATGAAAGAGGCAGGCATTTTTGATGGCGACCGTGTGATAATAGATCGCGCGGTAGATGCCCGTCACGGCTCTATTGTCGTTGCCTTTTGGAACGGAGAATTCACAATGAAATTCCTTGATTTAACCCATAAGCATGAGGGCTATATAGAATTAAAACCGGCGAATAAGGATTATCCCGTTTTTCGTGTCGAGGCGGGGGATAATTTTGAAGTATGGGGCGTCGTCATTCACCTCATTCGCTCTTTTGTTTGAGAGTTTTTGTCGTAAGCGAGGATTTTTGTTTGAAAGAGCGGAGCGAGAGAGTTTAAATCCGAGTAGACAAAAGGCCGGTTTTTTAGCTTAGTAGTCACAGCGAAGAGTTTTTTTGAGTACTTTTTTTGCGGTAAAAAAAGTACTTCGGGGTAAGGGGCGAAGCGCCCTTATAAACAACGACAAACTATGTACGGAATAATTGATTGCGACAACTGTTATGTATCTTGTGAACGAGTTTTCCGTCCGGATTTGAACGGGAAGCCCGTCGTTGTGCTGTCTAATAACGACGGGTGTGTAGTGGCACGTTCCAACGAAGCCAAAGCCCTTGGAATCAAAGCCGGTACGCCATATTTCAAGTTGCAGCAACAGTTTCCGAACAACGATATAGCGGTTTTTTCTTCGAATTATGAGCTCTACGGAGAGTTAACCTCCCGTGTAGTGGATATTATCAAGCAGGAGGCCCCCGCCTATTTCAGGTATTCTATCGACGAATGTTTCGTGTATTTCAACGATGTGCCTACTGATAACTTGAAAAATTGGGGAGAGAATTTACACTTAAAGATAAAGAAGTGGGTTGGAATGCCCGTAAGTATTGGTATCGGACCTAACAAGACTCTTGCAAAGGTGGCGAGTCATTTTGCGAAAAAGGTAAAGGGCTATAAGCATTGCTGCATGATAGATAACGAAGAGAAAAGGGTAAAGGCGTTAAAATTATATCCGGTAGAGGAGGTTTGGGGTATAGGGCGCAGATATTCAAATAAATTGCAGTCGCTCGGTATCAATACGGCTTACGACTTCGCATCACAGCCCGGTATATGGGTTAAATCTCATTTTAATAATATCGTCATCTATCGCACTTGGCAGGAGCTGAACGGGCTCGATAGTGTACCTAATGAAGAGTATGCCAAGAAACAGAGCATCTGTACCAGTCGTAGCTTCCCTTCATTGATTCCCGACTTCGAAACTCTGCGCACGCAGGTGTCGAATTTTGCCTCCCGCTGTGCCGAGAAACTTCGTTCTCAGAATAGTGTGGCATCGATAGTAAGTGTCTTTATAAATACCAACCCTTTCAGGGAAGATTTGTTGCAGTATTGGAATTATCACGAAACCAGGCTTTTAACCCCTTCTAACGCCTCTATCACCATAGTAGATGCCGCTATTGAGGCGCTCGAAAAGGTGTATCGTCCGGGTTTTCAGTATAAAAAAGCCGGGGTTATTGTAATGGGAGTAATGCCGGAGAAACCGATACAACCGGACTTGTTCGACTTTAAACCCGAGATGTATGAGAAATTACGCCAAATAGATGACGCTCTCGACCGGATTAATCGCATTTATGGTAGCGAGACTATAGTTCTTGGAGCACAACAATATACACAACCTCATGGCGAGGGAAAGGCCGATGTATTTGCAAATTCTATCCGCCACGACCACCGCAGCCCTAATCCTACTACCCGCTGGAGCGATATTATAAAACTGAAGTAATTTTTTTATCATATACCTATGCTTTCCAGCAATAAAATATATTTTACAAAACATTTTATTATTCAAAAAAAAAATAATAAATTTGCACTCATTATCTTAGTTAATTTATTTCTTGATTGAAAAAATGAAAACTATAATAATTCTGCTTGTAATAATAGTACTGAATTCGATAATTAATAAATCTATCAAAGCTAAGAAATCGGCTTCTGTTAGGGAAGAACGAAAATCTACTTCGGCACAACGTAATGTAGGTGATATCAAGGACGTTGATAATGATGACCATAGAACTTTTGACGATATCGATTACGACGAGTTGATAAAAGTGATGCCCGAAGAGGAGATTAAGCGTAGATATCCGTCGGAGTATGCTCGCCACGTCAATGATATGCTGTTGAAACAGAAACAAGAAGAGGAGCTGAAGCGCAGAAAAAAAGAAAAAGCGGCTCAGCAGAATTATAAACCTCGAAAAGAGGGTGTGCGGAGTACTTTCGAAAATAAACCTTATGCTACAGATAATAGTTATTCAACAGATAATAATTATTCAACTGATAATAAAGCAACTAACAATCCTATTGCTGCCGATACTTTGGATTTGCGAGATTCGAATAACGCTCGTGCCGCTTTTATAGCTTCCGAAATTTTTAACCGGAAATATAATTGACAG
>JAEDFN010000047.1 GCA_016292775.1 Paludibacteraceae bacterium | reverse complement strand
CTATATGCGGATGGGGTAGTACAAGCTCTTTTTCATTGATTATTTTTCCGTTATAATCTATGATGTCGATATCTATTATCCTGTCGGAATAGCCGTCAGTACTCTTTTTCGTGCGCCCCATCTCTATCTCTATCTCCTTTGTGAGTCGTAGAAATTCCAATGGTTCTTTATCCGACGCCATAGCTATCGCTATATTGATAAATCCGTTCTCCGAGTCAAAACCCCATGGGTCGGAACTCCAATAATCGGAAATGGCTTCTACCGTACCCAAACTTTTCAGCAGCTGTACGGCATAATCTATATTTGCCTTTTTATTGCCTAAATTAGTACCTATTGATAGATATATCATATAAATAAAAAAAGCAGGACAACAATCCTATTGCCCTGCATTATGTTACTATTTGTAATTATTATCCGCGATAAGCTTCGTAGCCGGCAGCATCCATAAGTTTGTCTAACTCAGATGCATCTTTGATAGCGATTTTTATCATCCAGCCTTTTCCGTAAGGATCGTTGTTTACAAGTTCAGGAGCATCTTCGAGCTCTGCATTTACTTCTACAATTTCTCCTGATACAGGCATCTCAAGTGGAGCTACTGTTTTTACTGCTTCGATTGATCCGAAAGTTTCGCCTTCTGCAAGTGTCTCACCTTCTTTCTCATTTTCTACGAAAACAACTTCTCCCAATTCGTTTTGAGCGAAATCTGTAATACCTACAAATGCAAATTCACCTTCTACGCGAATCCATTCGTCTGATTTAGTGTACTTTAAGTTACTTGGACAGTTCATTTTTTGAATGTTTATATGGTTAGTAAATTTTCTGTGCAAAGATAATGGTTTTGTTTGATATGAACAAAGTTATTCAAGAAAAAAGTATGTTCTTTTTTATTATTTTGTTACTCGTAAGTTTTCTCCGCTTATTGTTACGGTATATCGCCGTAATCCATATTCGCTCTCTCCTCCCGATGGCATCCCCGTGCCAAATCCTATGTCGTATTTCGTTTTACATTCAGGGCATTCTGCTATCCCTGCCATAGAGGGTATAACGCGTATCTCTTTTTTGCATTCGTGCGGACAACTTAAATCGTATGCATAATAGTAATTGTCGAATCCATAAAATATCAGCAACCCGCCATATCCTATATACTGCCCCGATTTATTCGGCTCCGTTATGCTTATAAAGCCTCCTTGTGTCATCAATATCGGGGCATCCCGCACTATATTAAGTGTGTAGTTCACAGGCATCTCCGGTATCGGATTGTAGGTGTTATACCTTTGGTCGCATGCCGTGAATGCTATTATGCTAAATATGATGATACATGTTATATATTCTCTTTTTACAAATTTCATCTTATATCTGTTTATAATAGTTCTATTAGTTTCTGTAATCCTATTCCATGTGACCCTTTTAGCAATATCATATTTTTTTGTATCGGCTCTGTTTTGAGTTTTTCTGCTAATAGCTCACTGGTCTCATACCACCTATAGTGGTGTGTGGTGTTTCCAAATTCTTTGCCTACTAATATAATATTGTCGATTTTTGAGTTTTCAAGTAGTGTGATTATGCGTTGATGCTCAATAGACGATTGTTCTCCCAATTCAAGCATATCTCCAAGTATTGCACATTTGGGTGCTTTGGTTTCTATCATATTGAAGTTTTCTATCGCCGCTTTCATACTTGTAGCGTTAGCGTTGTAAGCGTCAATAATTACCGTATTGCGCTCTGTTTCCATAAGTTGTGAGCGATTGTTTGTAGGTGTATACTCCGCTATTGCTTCTACAATCTTCTCGTCACTAATACCGAATTTGCGCCCTATTGCCACTGCCGAGAGTATGTTGTCTATGTTATACGACCCTATCAAGTGTGTGGATATCTCACCGTCTATCCCTCTTAATTTAAAATGTAAATAAGGATTGCATTTGGTGACCTCTCCCGTAGTGGCGTCTTTTGATTCCGGGTTGCTACTATAATATTCCACTTTGTCATATCCTTTTACAAGTGGAGTGAGATATTCGTTGTTGTGATTGACAAATATCGTTCCTTTATGCGATATCAGCCAATCGTAGAGCTCTTTTTTTGTGTTAATAACTCCTTCCAACGATCCGAATCCTTCAAGATGCGCTTTGCCTACGTTTGTAATAAGTCCGCATGTCGGCTTGGATATCTTTGTAAGGAACTCTATCTCTTTGGGATGATTGGCTCCCATCTCTATCACTGCTATATCATGAGTGCTGTCAATACTCAATATCGAGATAGGTACTCCAATATGATTGTTGAAGTTCCCCTTTGTATATTGTACGTTGTATCTCTTTTTTAATACTGTGGCTATGAGTTCTTTAGTGGTCGTTTTGCCATTTGTTCCGGTAATACCTATTATTGGAATGGATAATTGATCTCTGTGATATTGTGCCAACTTCTGTAATGTTTCCAATACGTTTGTTGTTAGTAAATATCTATCGTCTTGCTCTTCTTGTGGCTCGTCGATAACGGCATATGCACACCCTTTTTCCAATGCACTTTTTGCAAATTTATTGCCGTTAAAATTATCCCCTTTTAGTGCAAAAAATATGGCTCCTTGGCTGCATTGACGACTGTCGGTGGTAATATGCGGATGTTTGATAAATATTTTATATAACTCTTCTATCGTTATCATACTCTTATTTTTTTGGCGTTAATGTAATAAATGGTATGAGCATCTCCTCCATTGATACTCCTCCGTGTTGGAATGTGTCTTTGTAATAATTTACGTAATAGTTGTAATTGTTGGGATATGCAAAGAAATTATTCTCCGTAGCAAAGATGTATGTCGAACTGATGTTCGGGGATGGTAGCATAGCTTTTTGTGGATTGTTTATTTCAAATACCTCTTTTTTATTGTATGCTAATGCTTTACCTACTTTGTATCGTAAGTTTACATTTGTGTTTTTGTCTCCCACCACTTTTATCGGGCGGTCTACGAATACCGTTCCGTGGTCAGTGGTAATCACTACTTTATATCCTCGGCGTGCCAACTCTTTAAATAGTCCGAATGTGGATGAGTATTTCAACCACGATTTAGTTACCGAGCGATATGCGGCTTCGGTATTCGCCAACTCTTGTACTATCTTGCTGTCGGTGCGGGCGTGTGACAACATATCTATAAAGTTTATTACACATATATTAATGTCATTGCCGGATAAATTATTTAATTGGTCTATAACTTTTTCACACCCTATGGAGTTGAATATCTTGTTGTAAGAAAATGTATTATTTCTTCTATATCTGTTAAAGAGCGTTTTTATAAGCTCTTCTTCGTTGTTGTTTTTTCCCTCTTCATCTTCTTCGTCAACCCATAATTCCGGAAACATATTTTTTATTTGTAGTGGCATAAGTCCCGAAAAAATAGCGTTCCTTGCATATTGCGTTGCTGTTGGTAATATGCTGAAATAGAGCTCTTCTTTCTCTACACTATATAGTTCCGACAGCAATTCTATCAGTAGTTTCGATTGGTCGTAGCGAAAATTGTCGATAACAATAAAAAATATTTTCTCCTTTTTATCTAATAGCGGGAAAATTCTCTTCTTAAAGATGTCGGTACTTAATAATGGCCTTTCATCAGGGTTGTTTATCCAATCTAAATAGTTGTTCTTGATATATTTGGCAAAAAAGGCATTGGCTTCACTCTTTTGTGACTGTAGTAAATCGCGAAGTTCATTGTCGGTCTCTGTTAATTTAAAATCCCAATATACCAACTTTTTATATAAGTCATACCAATCTTCATAGGTGACAGTGTTGTTCAGTTGACTACCTATCTGCATAAATTCTTGCCGATAGGATGTCGTTGTTTGTGTGTTGATAATATCCCTTTTGTGAATATGTTTCTTTAATGTCATCAATATCTGACTTGGATTTACGGGCTTTATTAAATAGTCCGCTATCTTATTGCCTATTGCCATATCCATGATATTCTCTTCTTCGCTCTTGGTAATCATAACAATAGGAATATTAGGGCGTACCTCTTTTATCTTTGACAATGTTTCAAGTCCACTGAGTCCCGGCATGTTTTCATCCAGAAATACTATGTCGTAAATCTCTTTTTCACATAGTTCTATAGCATCCTGTCCGTTCGTGGCGGTGTCTACTTCATATCCTTTATTCTTCAGATATAAAGTATATGGCTTTAATAAATCTATTTCATCGTCAACCCATAAGATTTTATACATAATATCATTTGTTTTGTAAGAATTGTTTATACTCGTTAATAGTTTTTCCGGCGGTAATTAATTTTAGGTTGCTCTCGGAAATTATTACTCTCTCTACTTTGTCAAGGGTTACTTTTCCTTGTAATGCCGGTTCTGAAAGCATCATTTTTTCGTACCATAATGCCTCTTCGTATGATTCGAAAGTAGATATTATCAGTGCTTTATTCTTTTCTATTGTCTGCTTGTCGATGTCAAAACTCTTAATCATGAATTTTGTAAAATTGAATGCGGCAATGTCATACAATAGGTGGTTGATGCTGTTTTCATCATCATTTTTTGAAATCAAGAGCATTACGTGGGTTGTTTGTTTGTCGTTGTCAAATTCTTTTGCTACCGTAGATATCTCTTCTATCTCTTGCTGTGAAAGCTCGTTGCGTTTGTCAAGAATAGTACTGTGCGTGCTGCCTTTTTGAGCTTCAAGGCCCTGTTTCATCAGTGCCAAAATATCTTTACATGTCGGAGTTACATCTGCTTTTGGCCATGTGTTTACAATGTTTTGCAATTCATTGCCAAAGCTCTCTTTGTCTTGCGTTTTCCCTATTGCCAATGCTTTTAAAAATGCAAATTTAGGGAGTAGATTACTCATCGGATAATTGTTGTTTATCTTGTTGTAATTGGTCATTACCGTAGCAAAATCGCCTTTGCCGTAGGCTTGATAGGTGTCGTTATATATGGAGTCTTGTACCCTGAGCATCTCTTTGGTTTTCTCTTCGTAGTTATCTTGTGATAGTACTTGAGCATATCTGCTGTCGGGGTACATCTCTAATATTTTTTGTCGGTAAACCTCTTGTAATGTGGAGTCTCCTATTATTCCGCACATCCTGAAGCAGGAGTAATAACTGTCGAGTAACTTGTCGCTTGTCGGGAAGCGTTGTTCATAATCTTTATAACTCTCTATCGATAGGTTATATTCTTTTAATTTCTCGTCATAAATTACTGCTATTTGGTATAACGACTCTTCTATTAATTCGTTTGAAGCATTTATATCTTCCGGCGTTTTTGGTATTTGCGATAGATAATAGCTTACAGTATATGTTTCCGGAATAGGGTTGCCTTTTTCATCTTTTGCTACTTCATCCTCTTTTTCCGGTTTTTCGCTGTCGCCATTTTCCTCCGCTTCATCGCCGCCTATCGACGATATTGTGCTACTGCTTGTTTTGGTCTTTCTCCGCCAGTTGTCTTCCAATATTCTCTTGCCCCATACTCTGTTGAACTCTTTTGCTCCGCTCGCTTTTAATTGAGGGTTATAGAAGTACCAATTCGGTTCGCCGGTTGCTTGTGCAATATTCATATTTATTGCTTCCGGCTCTACGAATCCTTTTTTCTCTTCGTCTTCCGCTTTCTTTCGTGCCTCTTCATCCTCTTTTTTTACCTTCTCAATTATCTTATTTATTATGGCAATCTGCTCATCTTCTGTTAGTTGTGATAGGCGTTGCAGGCTGTCTTGTAGTTGTACGGTGTTGTAGTGTTGTGAAAATTCTCCAAGGGTTTCGCTAAGTAAATTCACCCTTTTATAATCTTCGTGGGTGTTGGATAATAATGTTGCAGCCTCTTCGTAGCACGGATGGGCTTTGGCAAATTCTTTTTTATCGTAATAGAGGTCCCCCAAGGTTATCAGTACTTGTGCTTTCTCTATTCCTTCTCTCGTACTCTTTTCAATGCCTTTCTTGTATGCTTCTATTGCCGCGAGAGTGTCGCGATGCTCTAAATAGATGTTGCCCTCAATAGTGTATAGTTGGTCGAGATACTCCTTATTCTTCGAGTTCTTCGCCATCTTCTCAAGCGATTTTATGTTCTTTTTCCAATTCTTTGTGTCGCATTGAAATAACATCAATTTCGCGTTGTATTGCATTTGATAATTCCGAGCCTCTTTATTGGCGGCTTTGAAATATTTTATGGCGTTGCGTTTCTGCCCTATTAGCAGATATAATTGTCCTAATATGAAGTTGTATCGTGAGGAATAAAATTTTTTGTGCTCTTTATTTATGGCAATCTGCATGTGGGGTATTGCCTCTTCATAGCGCTTTGATTTTATTAATAGATATGCTTTTGTTATTGTATAGTCTTTGTTGGTCTTTGAATTGATATCCAACTCGTTAATTTTAGAGAATACCTCTTCCGCTTCGTAAATCCAATCCATTTCGCCGTATGCCTGCGCTTGGTAAATACGTGCTTTTGTGAGTATCTCTTTATCCGAAGGGTAGTGCTTTTGAATGTATGAGAATGTGGATGCCGAACCAATGAAATCTCCTTTGTTGAATTCGGCTTTGCCTAATAATATCCATGCATCTTTTACCCCTTGTACATACTCTTCTTGATTGTAAAAATATTGGTAATCAGGGTCTTTTGCTTTTTTGTAATTCTTTTTTGGTTTTTTGGTGATAGAGTGCTTCTTTATCGCTTTACGGCATTTCTCTATCGTTCTATCCATCTGTCCGCTTGCTACATTGCGCACTTTTTCATTGCTTATCGGAAATACGGGCAAGAGCTGTGTGTAATCGTCTTCAAGTGCGTTGTTGATGTTTTTTATCCCCTCAGTATATGCACTCTTTGCATTAAAACCTACATTGTATTCCGTGCACATCTGATGGTAACCCCGTGTGGCTGCAGTGTTTTTCTGAGTGGAGCACGACCCGAAAAACAGTACTATACCTAAAAGGAGTATCAATGGTCGTATTATGTTGTTTCCGCTTGTGTTCATTATGTTATTAACGCCAATTCAAAAAAGAATATTGTATTACTTTTTGTTTTGATTAAGAATATATTACTTGTTAGTGTAGTGAGAATTAGTTAGTGATATCTTTTCTGTAATCCTCAAAATCGTTTATTATTTGCAAAGGTAGTGAAATTAATTGAATTTAATATATTTCTTTGATAAAAAAATAGTAACTTTGCACACTAATTTTTTGTTATTTAATGGAGTATAATATTCATACTTTAGATAATGGGATAAGGGTGTTACATATCCCCTCTAAAATCCCGGTCTCTTATGTTGGTGTTGTGCTGGATGTCGGCACTCGTGATGAATTGGAAAATGAGTCGGGTATGGCTCATTTTATCGAACATATGCTCTTTAAAGGTACGGAAAAACGTAAGAGTACGCAAATTATAAGCTGTCTTGAAAACATTGGTGGCCAGATAGATGCGTATACTACAAAAGAAGAAACTTATATCTATTCTGTCGTGCCTCGCAGATATACTCTAAAGGCTGTCGACTTGCTTTCCGATATCGTGATGAATTCAATTTTCCCGGAAAAGGAGTTGCAGAAGGAGAGGGTTGTAGTTATCGATGAAATTCAAAGTTATAATGATTCTCCTTCCGAATTGATTTATGATGATTTTGAGGAAATGATTTTCCCGAATGATGCTATAGGACGAAATATTCTCGGTAATGAGGCAAGTCTCGCCACTTTCGATAGCGCAAAATTGAAGGCTTTCACCAATCGATGCTATACTGCAAATAGAATGGTGGTATTCGCTCTCGGCAACCTGAAATTCGACCGTTTTGTGAAATATGTCGAAGGCTGTTTTAATCTTCATCCTTCTGATAATAAAGCGGATAGAAAAGCCCCTTCCGTTTACTCTCCCGTGCAAAGGGTGGTTAATAAAGATACTTATCAGGCTCACTGTATTATCGGAAATAGATGCTGCAATATCACTTCGGAAGATAGATATACTTTGGCTCTGCTCAATAATATCCTCGGTGGCCCGAATATGAGCTCTCTGCTTAATATGGCAGTGCGCGAACGTAATGGCTTGTGCTACACTATAGAAAGCGGTGTTACTTCGTATGTCGATACGGGGGTGTGGTCGATTTATTTCGGGTGCGATGAGAAAAATCTGAAACGTACTAAGAATATCTGTTTTAATCAATTGGATAAATTGTGCAATAATCCTATCTCTGCTTCAAGATTGTCTACAGCAAAACGTCAGTTTATCGGGCAGATGTTGATTGCTAATCAAAATCTTGAAAATGTGGTGCTTAATGTTAGCAAAATGGTGTTGCATAATATCCCTTTGCTTGAAAATAAAAAGGTAATAGAACGGATTAATCAAATTTCCTCTGAGGAGATGCTCTCTCTTTCTCAAACTCTTTTTGCAAGAGATAATTTGTCGGTATTAACGTATATAGAATAGTTGACCATGATACTTTCTCAAGCGGATAAATATGCTTCCGATCCTCAACGTCAAATAGATGAGTATATTGATAATCACTCCGAAAAAGAACCTGATTATCTAAAGAATGTCGTGCGAGAAACCGTATTGCAAGTGGTAAATCCGCGGATGATGTCAGGTCACCTTCAAGGTAGATTACTAAAACTTTTGGTGGAAATTTCCGGAGCTGAAAAAATCCTCGAAATCGGTACTTTTTCGGGGTATTCCGCACTCTGTATGGCAGAAGGTTTGCCCGAAAATGGCTCTGTCGACTCTATCGAAATTAACGACGAAATGGAGTCTTTTATCAGATTGCAACTGAATTCTCATGAGTGTGGCAAAAAAATTAACCTCATCATTGGTAATGCTTTAGATGTTATCCCTAAGCTGATACCTCCTTATGATATGGTTTTTATTGATGCCGATAAAAGGCTTTATCAACAATATTACGATATGGTGCTCCCTTTGCTGAAAAATGGTGGTATTATCCTCGCTGATAATACTTTGTGGGATGGTAAGGTGATTATGGAAAATCCGCATCATACCGATATGCAAACTATTGCTATTAAGGCTTTTAACGATTTTATTGCAAATGACGATAGAGTGGAAAAAATTATCCTTCCCCTTCGTGATGGTTTAACTCTTATCAGAAAAAAATAACGTATGGTCTATTCTTTGGATTTTGTGGTTCGTGATTACGAATGCGACTTGCAGGGTATTGTAAATAATGCTAATTATCAGCACTATTACGAGCATACACGACATCAATTCTTACTTGAAAATAATATCAGTTTTGCAAAACTTCACGAAGAAAATATAGATTTTGTAGTGGCTCGTGCTACTATGTCTTTTAAGCGTCCTCTCAAATCCGGTGATAAATTCGTAAGCGAATTATCTTTTGTGCAAGAGGGCATAAAATATATCTTCTACCAAAAAATTTATAGCTTGCCCGACCGTAAATTATGCAACTCAGCCCAATTCGATTGCGTTTGCCTCTGCAATGGCAAACTCTCGACTTGTGATTTGTTAACCGATTTTGTAAAAAAGTTTTCTGAAAAATAATTTAAATTATACATATTATGAAACAGTTTTTTAAAATGTTTTTTGCATCGCTCCTGGCTCTTGTCGTTGCGAGTTTCTTGTCAATATGGTTTTTTATTGCCATGATTACTGCAGTTTCTTCTTTTTCTTCTTCTGATTCTCCGTCCGTATTGGAAGATGTTACGGTTTTCGAAATAAAACTAAGTGGCTCATTGTCCGACCGCTCAAGCTCCGACGAACTCGATGAGTTGTTGAGTACTTTTGATAAAAAATCTTTTAATCTTACCCTCGAAAATTTACGTATATCTTTAGATAAAGCCGCTGCTTCTGATGAGGTTAAGTGCTTGTACCTCAAATGTGGTAATCTCTCTGCTTCCCCTGCCGCTATTGAGGAAGCTCGCCGATTGATTAGTAATTTTAAAGAAGAAACCGGTATACCGGTATATGCTTATGCCGATAATTATAATCTGAGTACTTATTGGATTGCTACTCTCGCCGATAAAATTTTTATGAATAATCAAGGTATTTTGGATATCCATGGATGCGTTGCCGTGCCAATGTTTTATAAACGTGCTCTGGATAAATTAGGTATCGAAATGCAAGTGTTTAAAGTAGGTACTTTTAAAAGTGCTGTAGAACCTTATATCCTTACTGAAATGAGCGACGCTAATCGTTTGCAAATGACTCGTATGGTTGAAGGCCTTTGGCAATCTGCGGAACAAGATATCGTCGCTACCCGTAATATTTCGGCAGAGCAACTTAATAAGTATGCAGATGAAGGTCTCTTCTTTGCCGATCAACAAATTGCAGTAGAGATGGGCCTCATTGATAGCCTTCTCTATGAGCAAGACCTCAAACAAATGATTAAAGATGAGTTTGGTGATGATGCCGATTTTGTAGGCGTATCTTATATGTCGAAAGTTGCTGTTCCTACCGATTATAACTCGGATAAAATAGCGGTATTATATGCTTCAGGTGATATTGATGGTAGTTCCGAAGATTCAATGGATAGTGAAAAAATTGTCAAGGAACTTAATAAACTCGCTAATAATGACAAAGTTAAAGCGGTAGTCCTTCGTGTAAACTCTCCGGGTGGTAGTGCCTTCGGATCTGAACAAATGTGGTATGCCGCAAAACAATTAAAAGAGGTTAAGCCTTTAATTGTCTCTATGGGTGCTTATGCCGCTTCCGGCGGATATTATATGAGTTGCGTTGCCGATACTATTGTTGCCGAAAATACTACCCTTACCGGTTCTATCGGCATCTTTGGTATGATGCCTAATATCGAGGGCCTCACCGATAAATTGGGTCTCGATATCGATGTTGTCAAATCTCACCAATTGTCCGATTTCGGTAATTCTTTCCGCCCTATGTCTCAACACGAAAAGAACATCATGCAAAGTTATGTGAATCGCGGTTACGACCTTTTTGTAAAACGCTGTTCTGATGGCCGTAATATGTCGGAAGAAAAAATAAGAAAGATTGCAGAGGGTAGAGTCTGGCTCGGTAAAGATGCTGTCGAACTCGGCTTAGTCGACGTAATCGGCGGACTTGATAAAGCAATAGAAATAGCTGCGGAAAAAGTTGATCTCGACGAGGATTCTTATTCTGTTGCCTATTATCCGAAAAAGAAAACTTTAATGGAGGTGTTTACCGACGATTTTATGAATAATATCTCTATGAGAGTTCTTAAAAATAAACTCGGTGGTGACGCCGAATTGCTCAATCAATACCTTTATTTGAAAAATATGTCTGGTATTCAAGCTATTATGCCTTATAAAATAGAATTTTAATTTATTATGCTTACGTTATATCCAAATCTTATTTTAGACGCCCTTACCCATGTACGCTATCCGGGTACGGGAAAGAATATCGTTGAAATGGGAATGATTGAAGATGATATCCGTATTGATGGTAATAAGGTCTCTTTTTCAATTATCTTCTCAAAACAAAACGATCCGTTCGCAAAATCTGTAATAAAGGCTGCGGAACAAGCCATTCGAACTTATATCTCTGAGGAGGTGGAAATTACCGGTAATATATCTATGAAATTTCCGGAAGTGAAAAAGAAAGATGATAATCCTCTTCCCGGGGTGAAAAATATTATTGCTGTCTCTTCCGGAAAAGGGGGTGTGGGTAAATCTACTGTGGCGGCAAACTTGGCAATGTCTTTAAAAAATGCCGGCTTTAAAGTAGGTTTGCTCGACGCGGATATCTTCGGTCCTTCTATCCCGAAAATGTTTGGTATTGAGGACGCAAAACCTATGGCTACTCAAAATGAGGATGGCAAATATATTATCGAACCAATAGAGCAATATGGAATTAAAATCCTCTCTATAGGCTTTTTTGTCGCTCCCGAAGATGCAATTATATGGCGCGGTGGAATGGCTTCTAATGCGGTGAAACAGCTTATTAATGATGCTAATTGGGGCGAACTCGATTATTTCGTAGTGGATTTACCTCCGGGTACGAGCGATATACACCTTACAATGGTGCAGACGGTGAAATTTACCGGTGCCATTGTTGTCAGTACTCCTCAAAAGGTAGCCCTTGCTGATGCTGTTAAGGGTATTCAAATGTTTGAAAATGATAAAATTAATGTGCCTATTCTCGGTCTTGTAGAAAATATGGCATGGTTTACTCCTGCCGACCATCCTGATGAAAAATATTATATCTTCGGTAATGGAGGTTGTGCTCAACTCGCCAAAGATAAAGGTGTGGAACTTTTGGCACAGATACCTCTTGTACAAAGTATTTGTGAAAGTGGTGATGCCGGCGCTCCTATCTCTTTCGATAGATATTCTATTACAGGACAAGCATTCGCAAATCTTGCTAAGCGAATTACCGAAATATTGGAGAAATAATGATTTGTTATTACCATAATAACATAAAAAATGAGAGTCGTAATAATCTTCGACTCTCATTTTTTATATAACAAATAATATTTATTTGTCCATCCTTGAGTTTATTAATTCTATCGTTTTACCAGTTTCTATATATTTTTCAGTAAGTATATAGATTACTTCTTTAATATTAAATTCTCTGTTATCAATTTTATTTGTGAGGTATTCAAAATTATCATTTATCCAAAAGTATCCCATTGCATTATAGATGTTTGAATAGAATTTGAAGTACAACGTGTAATTATCAATTATTTCTTTTTGCTTGGTTGATTTCTTTACTTCTGATAAATAATAGAGAAAGATTGTATTGCATATATAATCGCTGTATATATCTTCTTTGTTTAATTGATAGTTATTTAAGTGAGCTTTACAAAAATCATATATTTTATTGGTAGCATTGTCTCGTTCTAAAGTTGATTTTAACAGATAAGGGGAAGTGTTCATTTCTATGATACCCATTATAGTACTATATGCTTTGTACACTCCGCCACTTAATGAAATAGATTGGGTAGTATTGCTTGTTTCTGTAGTAAAATTACTAATTATTATAGTGTTAATAGAAGAGAAGATGACGTTTTGATCTCCATTTAATATGCTCAAAATAATGTTTGGTTTTTGTAATTTGTTGTTAAATATTCTATTAAGTATATCGTAATTAACCTGACCATTAACTCTGTTTAAATAAGCTTGTTCACATTCAGAGTATAGAGATTTGTGGTTATCGAAAAAAATATTAAATTTAGATTTAGAGTAAAAGTCATTCAATAGTAAAATAAATTTATCTAACTCTGATTTGGATAACTTATCCAACTTATTAAGAATTAAATCAATATTACTTAGCTCCAATTTGCCGTTGATATTATTTAAGTATAAGGCAATGAATAATAAATCGTTATACGCAATTTTATTCTCAGTATTGTATTCACGTACTAATTTACAACATTTATGATTCTGATACTTCCGGAAGTATGTAGAGACATCCTCTTTATATTGTGTTAGTTGACAAGAATTATTATTGATATTGGATAAAGTACCTATAATAGACATCAATTCTATTTCAGGAGTTATTTTAGCATTATATTGTGCATTTACATTACAGCAAATAATTGATGCTAATGCAGTAAGAATAAAATAAAACCTTTTCATAATTTTTCATTGATTTAAGGTTGACTGTCGTATTGTTTATTAGGAGCACAAACTACATAATTGTTGTTAATGCAATTTTGAAATAAATTTGTACAAGTTTCATGTATGACACATGGTTCAGAAATATAATCACCACAAATTTTGTAGAGTGTCAGAGAAGGGCAATTCATATAAAAATTTGTGAGACTACAAGTGTTGTAAACACCATTTTCATTTGGACATGTCATTCCACCATGGGAATTTTTCATTTCCTCACTGTTCATTAATTGTGATTGTTCAATTGTCTGGATTTTTTTCATACTATCAAAATTAATTGTTAATAATTATGTTTTATTATTTTGTTTAAATATATTTTTTTTAATTGAATAATATGATTTATTTACGTTACTTATCTTCTTTATATAGTAACATATTTAATACTTCAATTGAGACTAGTTTTAATAATGTCAAATATATTTTTATGATATGCTTTATTAGTGTATTATTTATTTCTATAGATTGTTCCTATATCCGTAGAATCTAATATAACATATTGTTGCTTTATCAAACGCAAAGGTATAATATCTTTTTGATATTATAATTAAATATTGAGAAAAAAATATTTGATTTTTTACTTGATTGTAACTAACTGGAATTTAGTTACTTGTGAATCTGCGGTTGCTTAAATGTAAATTTTTTTTGCCTGTAGATTCACAAACGAAGTGCAAAACCATTTTCTTACCCCATGGGGTAAGAGGT
>JAEDFN010000085.1 GCA_016292775.1 Paludibacteraceae bacterium | reverse complement strand
CTGAACTATTGCCTCCGCTTCTACGACCGCCAGTTCATCACCCGCGAGGAGATAAATCATTCAGTGGTAAAGAAATTCATAGAACTACTTGACGATTATATCGCTACAAAAGCCCTTCGTGACGGTTTGCCTACGGTAGCTTATTTTGCAGACAAATGCTGCCTGTCCAGCGGATATTTCGGTAATCTGGTGCGTGTGGAAACAGGTCGTACCGCCAAGGACATCATTGCCGATCATGTTCTTGCTTATGCTAAACAACTTCTTAATGATGAGG
The DNA here is from genome assembly GCA_016292775.1 of Paludibacteraceae bacterium. Lineage (GTDB taxonomy): Bacteria > Bacteroidota > Bacteroidia > Bacteroidales > Paludibacteraceae > Aphodosoma. Next base: position 2,630 of record JAEDFN010000085.1, on the reverse strand, counting down.
CGCTTACCATCACAATGATCAGCAATCGTCTCGGCTTCGAATATCCCCAGCATTTCGTCCGTTTCTTCAAGTCACACACCGGCAAGACCCCTTCTGTATTCAGAAATGAATCCATTCGCATATAGGCCAGACTCTACTTGTTTCGGTTTACACAAAATCAAGCAGAAAGAATGATTATTTTATAATTTTTATATTGATTTCGAGGGAAAACTGTAAATTTGCTCCCGAAATTGCTTATTGGCAGTAACATGAATAATTATGGATTAATTTATTGATATAGTTAATGAGATGTCCCATTACCTGCTGTTGTTTTTTTATTGGTAGGTCCGGGATTGGATCCCGATATCACTTCACAGTCTGCCCGCGCGCAGATAAAGCGAGTGGCTGCTGCAAGACAGCTCGATGAGTAAGTGGTTGCCAATCTGGTTGAGAAGTCCATCGAGCATCCGATGTTTGGCATCTTTGGTTCGGCAAAGGTGAATGTATTGAAACTGAACATTGCTCTTTAAGAACTTTATAAAAAATATTTTTATCAAATAAAAAAATCATTATGAAGTGTTTGTGGAAATAAAAAATAATATTACCTTTGCATCGTGTTTTCATAGTATTAGGTTTAAGGTTAGTAAAAAGATTGTGGTAGCTATATGCTGCCCTTTCTTGTTTTATATTGTGGCATTTTTTGTGAAATTAGCTAAGTATACAGTGAAAATTAATAAAGAAAGCATCTTTTTTAAAGCTCTTAATACATCTGTTTGGATTATTAAAATCATAGTGCCGGCGTCGTTTATAGTTACATTATTACAATATTATGGTGTTGTAGATATTATTGCCGGTGTTTTTACCCCTCTTTTTAAATACTTAGGTCTTGATGGACAGGCATCTATTGTTTATTTCTCAAGCGTATTGTTGCCGTTGTATGCTCCGATTTCAATTATCGGTACTTTAGCTTTAGACCTTAGGCAAACCACTATTTTGGCGTTGATGTGTTTGATTTCTCATAATTTGATTGTCGAATGTAGTGTGCAAAAATTGATTGGTATGCCTGCTTATATTTCCGCTCCTTTGAGAATATGCACAGCCATCGTCGGCGGATTTCTGCTTAATTGTATTCTGCCCGATAATTTGTCGGAAATAAAAACATCCGTAGCTGTAGTTACTTCTGAAGAATTATCATTATTGCCAACTTTAGGAAATTGGGCTATTGCAACACTTAAATTGTGCTTTAAAATATGGATTATTATTACAGCTTTGATGCTTCTGCAATACTATTTGAAGAAATGGGGTGTGATAGATAAACTCCAAAAAATGCTTGGTGGATTTATGAAATTTTGTGGATTATCTCCCGAAGTATCATATATTTGGCTTGTCGCACAAACCGTGGGACTTGCATACGGAGCAGGAATAATGAAACAGATTTTGGAAGAGGAGGGCGATAATGCTCCTGATTATAGAGGTCTAAATTGCCATGTTGCCGTAAATCATTCTCTCATCGAAGATACTGCTATCTTTATGATGATGGGAGTATCTTGGTATTATTTGATTATTCCCCGTTTTATTTTTGCTCTGGTTATAGTATGGATCGCTAAATTATTTGATAAGAATTAAATCTATTATGCTAAAATTTATTCAAACTTATTACACAAAAGCAAAGCAAAATATCCCTTGGCTTAAAGAATTAGGAATGCCTAAATTATTAAATTATTTATGCACCATATTAGGTTTTTTATGTGTAGGATTTGCTGTTTTAGGAATATTTTTACCCGTTCTTCCTACTACACCATGGCTTCTTCTGGCTGCATGGCTGTTTTATAAAGGTAACCCTAAAATGCGTATCTGGTTGTTGAATAATAAATATCTTGGTCCTTATATTGATAATTATATTAAATATAGAGCAATACCATTGAAATCTAAAATCATATCTATCAGTATGTTGTGGATTACTATCCTTTTCTCTGTTTATATTGTAAACCCTATTTTGCTAAAAATTTTACTTCTGTGTATTGCTGTTGGAGTAACTATTCACCTATTGATGATTAAAACATTAAAGTAATCCCTTTTTATTTACTGTTAATAACATACTTGCATATACATTAATAACGTATATCTTGGAAAAAAACAATCTGCTCTCTGATACCTGTAGTTTAATTCTATTAATTGGAGGCTGTTTATTATTAATTTGTTATATTATTCTTCTTTGTACAAAAAAACTATACAAGATAGAATCTATTAACTGATAATGTTTTTTCTTTGTTTTATAACAAAAATTTCCATACTTAAAATTGATATTAATGTGTATACTTTTTCATAAGGTATAATTCAAATAAAATTCTAAATATCATTTTAAGTATGGTTTTTTATTAATAGTAGTGGATGTTATAATGCTTTTGTGTGTAGTTTTACATTATAAATAATAGATATAAAAATTCACTTAATCCCTTTTATCCAGATTTTATATGATTTCCGGGTGAGAAATCTTCACTTAACCCCCATTATCCCTACTTTTATTGATTATCCCTCTTTCCATTCCGGGCAGGTCTAAATTTTCCTCTACCGGATGTTTTAAATCGAATATTTCTCCCGGTTTGCCTCGTTTACTAGAGTTTTTTATGTTCCTCTCTCTGCCCAAAAAT
>JAEDFN010000084.1 GCA_016292775.1 Paludibacteraceae bacterium | reverse complement strand
CATATATGGGGCTGCAACTCCTCGAACGCGAGAGAATGGTATTTGAATCCGGCAAACAAGGGGATGATTTTCAACCCGATTTCCAAGGTAAAGAATATATCCTTGAGCGACAACTTAAACCCGAAGCTTGTATTGATACCGTCAAATTTTTGAAAGCAAAAAATATTACCCCTACCGCTATGATTGATATTAGCGACGGTCTCTCTTCCGAATTGTTGCATATCTGTAAATCAAGTAAAGTGGGTTGTAAAATTTATGAAGAGAAAATTCCGATCGACTACGTTACAGCTTCTATGGCTGAAGAGCTGAATATGAACCTTACTACTATTGCCCTCAGCGGTGGCGAAGATTACGAATTATTATTCACCGTGCCCCTCGATAAATACGATGCTGTTAAGGACTTGGAAGGTATTCATATCATCGGTCATATCACCGAAGAAAATGAAGGTTGCTCACTCATAACCCGTGATAATCAGCAAATTGAAATCTTTGCTCGCGGCTGGAATGCTTTTTCTGATAAAAATAATCAAGATTCGGATAAATAATCACTTATTTGTTGTAACTTTGCACCCGAAATTTTATACCAAATATGAAACCAATTAATTTATTACATTTAGGTATTGCTTCCGACCATGCCGGATACCAATTAAAAGAAGCCCTTAAAGCTTATCTTGAAGAAAAACAAGTTAATGTTTACGACTTCGGCACATACTCGGAAGAGAGTTGCGATTATCCTGATTTCGCACACCCTCTCGCTAATGCAGTGGAAAAAGGCACTTGTGACTTCGGTATTGCAATATGTGGTTCCGCAAACGGCATCAGCATGACGGTAAACAAACATCAAGGATGTAGAGCTGCTATCTGCTGGAAACCGGAATTGGCGGCTCTCGCTCGTCAACATAACAATGCTAACGTACTCTCTTTACCGGCTCGTTTTATATCTGTCGACGAAGCAAAAACCATCCTCGATACTTTCTTTAACTCCGATTTCGAAGGCGGTCGCCATCAAAGACGTATCGATAAAATTCCTGTAAATAACGAACAAAATATTTAAGTAATTGATATATAGGTATATAAGTTGCTCTAAAGGAGGTGATTTAATTATTAGAAATACATTATAGTAAAATATTTATCTTTTTTCTTTGCCGTTTTAAGAAAAACGTCTAAATTTGCACTCCGATTTTGCCGTTGTAAAACTGCAAATCTTTATGTGCGTATATTTTAATAATTAACATACTAATAATTAACACAAAACAATGATTGTAGTACCTGTAAAAGAAGGCGATAACATAGAAAAAGCCTTGAAAAAATTCAAACGTAAATTCGAAAAAACCGGTGTGGTTAAAGAACTTCGTCGTCGTCAACAATTCGACAAACCATCTGTTGTAAAACGCGAAAGAATGATGCACGCTATCTACGTTCAAAAATTACGTCAAAACGAAGAATAGTATTTAACGTGTAAATGACTATATGAACAGGGCGTAGCGATTTCCATCGTTATTCCCTGTTTTTTTTATCCTTTTTTATGATAGAAAAATTTATAAATTACCTCAAATACGAGAAAAATTATTCCGAAAATACCATAAATTCTTATAGAGTAGATTTGGAACAATTTTCCGATTATCTGGCGTCTATCGGCGTCCGATTTGATGTTAATGTCTTATCGCATAACGATTTACGCGAGTGGATAGTATCTCTAATGGAAGCCGGTGACAAACCCTCCTCCGTTAAAAGAAAAATCTCTTCCGTGCGTAGTTTCTACAAATTTCTCAATCGTAAAGGGCTGACAATGAATAATCCTACACTTAAAATAATCTCTCCGAAACTACCACGCCCTATCCCCGTTTTTTTTCAAGAAAAAGAAATCGATAAATGTTTGGAAATATCAAAAAATATTCATACCTTTGAAGGCATAAGAAACTCCTTGATAATAGAGATTATCTATCAAACGGGATTAAGATGCTCGGAAGTGGTGAACCTGTTGGAAGAAAATGTAGACACCCATAGCCGGCAGCTCAAAGTGTTCGGAAAAGGAAGAAAAGAGAGAATCATACCTTTCGGTGAAGACCTCGCCGGTATGATAGAAAATTATCGCCTGGCAAAAGCCGAAATAAGTACGAGCGCCGATACATTATTTATATCTAATAAAGGCATATCACTCACTTCTCATCAAGTTTATATTATTGTAAGAAATCTTATGAGCATGGTCACTACCAGGCAGAAAAGAAGCCCCCATGTGCTGCGCCACACTTTTGCTACCACAATGCTTAACGACGGCGCCGACGTCTCAGCCATCAAAGCACTCCTCGGGCACTCTTCCCTCGCCGCTACTCAGGTCTACACCCATGCCACATTCGAACAAATAAAAAATATTTATCAACAATCACACCCTCGTGGTAAAAAGTAAGGAGGTATGTATGCAAGTTAACATTCAATCAGTGAAATTCGACGCTACCGAACAATTACAACAATTCATCAACAAAAAGGTGGCTAAACTCGAAAAAATGTGCAGCGATATTATTAGTATTGATGTTACCCTCTCAATCACTAAACGCGAAACTATTAACAATAAAGAGGTTAAAATTATTGTTAATGTGCCGAAAAAACAAATTGCAATAGGAAAAATTTGCGATACTTTTGAAGAAGCAGTAGCCTCTGCTGTGGAATCTGCTGAAGTACAATTGATAAAATATAAAGAAAAATTGGCAGATTAAAAAATATTTTACTCATCAAAAAGTATTGATAATCACCTTATTAAAGAATAAAACTCACAAAAGATTAAAAAATGAGCACAAAAAAAGTGCATTTTCTTTTGCAGTTTAAAATTTAATGCCTAACTTTGCAAGCCGAATCGAATAGGATTTTTATGTCCGTCGGCTTGCAAAATTTTTGCCTCTTTAGCTCAGTTGGCCAGAGCACGTGATTTGTAATCTCGGGGTCGT
>JAEDFN010000046.1 GCA_016292775.1 Paludibacteraceae bacterium | reverse complement strand
TGTCTAATAATATGAAACAAACTACTTTACAGAAAATTAATATGACTGTTGTGACGGTACTGGCTGCAATTTACGTTATTATACCCGTAGATATCGTGCCGGACCTCACTCCATTTTTGGGCTTCATTGATGACGCCATTGCTGTACTTATTGCTATAGGAAACGCAATAAGGGTAATCCGTAATTTAAAAAATAAAAAGAAAAATGAAAACCTATGACTAGTGAACAGAGTATGTATTTTTAATTGTAAAAAAAATCAAAAAATGTTTGTTTAATTAAAAAGTAATATATAACTTTGTCGACAAATCAATATTATACTACCGATACCGTTTGGTCTTTACAAGGTCAGTTATTGCCCAAACCACCCGGAATGTATTTTGTTGTTATACAACATGATAATATAATAGTGTATTCAGAAAAAATAGTGTTAAACAAATAAAAAGGGATTATTATGAAAACAATGGTTAAAATTTTTGCTGACACTTCTTTTCGCTTCGATTTTTTTTGGATGCGATAATACATATAAAGATATAAATACCGGTGATGGAGTGATGTTTTACGGTAGTGATGATAACAATGGAAAATTTTATGGTTTTATTGAAGGAGGTAAATATTATATAGAAGATACGGAAGAGAGTAAATGTAATTGGCTTTATAAAGTCATTTCGAATGGAAAAGATGTTTACTCATTAACTATAGAAATTTTTAAAGATGAACAGGGTTTATACCAAGATACTACATGGGTAATACGCAAAAACGGGAAGTTAATGGCAAGAGATTTATTTGATGGATATTTATGTTTTATAAATGGCAAAGTCAGATTATATACTGTCAATAGATTTTTAACTTTCGACCCATATACTCCTCAATATTGGGAAGATGGTGTAATCTATGACGTTGATTTGGAGGCTCCATCGTTTGAATCTATGACTATATATCCATACATACAGAGTGTAAAAGAGTATAAAGGAGATTTATATTATATGGGATTTCTTCGTGCAGCAAATGGTAAAACCCAATGTATGTGGAAAAATGGCAAATTGTTATTTCATAACGACCCTACACTTAATTCAAACACTACTGCAAAGGGATTTGTATTTGAAAATAATGACGTCATTATGCTCACTCAATATGTAACATCTATCAACGATATTAATAACCCTCATTGCCTCACTGCTACTTATAGAAATGGTAAATTAGAGCACATTATTGGAGATACTGCTCTTTTTAAAACTAATAGAGGCTACAATGTTTACCCGATAGGAATTGGTCAAAATGGAGACGACATCTATATCGGAGTATTTGAAAAAACAGGTAATTATACTTTCGGCGATTTAGTATTATACAAAAATTACCAAGAAATTTTTAGAAAAGACCTTACCATGAATTTTACATGTTTCTTAGTAGCCGGAGAAGATATATATATTGTATATGAGCCATATACTGTCACCGATCAAGAAATATTCACCTTCTTAAAAAATGGTAAGGAAGTACGCTCGTTAATAGGTAAACCTCAAGATAGATTACATTTCCAAGGTATTGTGGACACTCACAAATAATAGTATTCGTTTATAAAGGATATTAAAGAATATTAACGGTCGCTCCTCAATTATTTTAAAGAGCGACCGTTATTTTATTGAGCATAGAACATTAATATTTTCTCTCGAAGCAAATACTCGTATTGTGATTGCAAAATCTCCATCTCTGCTTGCTGCATTCTGAATTTTGCCTCATTATATTCATAAAGGGTAGACTTTCCGTTGTCATACTTACTTTGGACAAACTCAAATGCTTTTGCACTTGACTCAAAATTCGCCGTTGATGCTTTATATTTCTCCCTTGCGGCAAGGGCATTATAATAGGCTGTTTGAATATCTTTAAAGAGTTGATTTTCCGCCTCTGATGCTACTATTTTTTGCTCTTCAAGAGCATATTTTCGGCTCTGTACATTATGCCTTACTTGTAAACGATTATATATAGGGATGCTCAAAGAAAAACCTACTACTTCACTGCCATTATTTACAAACTGCTTGCCGAAAGCCGGATTCTCTCCGTTGAAAACATGATAATATCCCGTTCCCCAACTGGCATTTAACGATAGTTGCGGATAATAATCTGCCTTTGCCTCTTTAACGGCAATCTCCGCACTCTCTATCTTCTTCCGATTTGAAATAATATTCGGGCGTCTATCTTTGCTATTAACAAAAATCGTTTCAGGGCTCGGCAATAATTTATCCTCTTTTACTGCATCCACATCCAACATGGCGATAGAGAAATTCTCAACATCAGTGTAGTTTATAAGTTGGCATAAATCGAGTAATGCCAATTTATAGTTGCTTTGATTTTGCACTACTTGCTGTGAATATTGAGCCTCTTGTGCTATGGCTTCATAAAGTTCGCTCTCGCTCTTTACTCCCTCATCCACCAACTTACGAGTTTTTTCTACCAAATCTTTCGCCATATCGTATTGTGATTGAGAAATCTTAATCATCTCTTTCTGATACAATGCCTGCAAATAATAGCTTATTACATTGAGCTCTACGTTATCTTTTATACTCTCGATGTCGGCGATAGCGGATTGAACATCAATAGCGGAACGCTTTATTTGATTTGTAATTCTAAGTCCGGTAAATAATGGCATAGAGATGGATGCATTGAAGCCGGTAGATGATTGCGTGCGGCTCTCTTTGACATTATTTGCACCTTCGGCAAGTCCGAAAGCAAAATTTTCGCTCACTCCGGCGTTGATGGATGGGGTCATCGATACCCGTGCACTACGCTCTGATAACTTGGCGTTTAACAGCGAAATCCGAGCTCGCATAACATCATAATTTTGCTTTTGTGCATATGAGATACAAGAATCCAATGTCCATTCTTCCGCCTTTATTGTGGATATTGCTACAATAAACAGTAGTATTATTGATAATCGCTTCATAAATATTCGTGTTATTTTAATAATCAAAAATATAATAACCTACCTTTTACTTCTTCTCTTTTTGATTACCTCTGAGTTTGACATCTTCGTCAATACCGGATACTATTTCTATATTAATACCATCTGATAATCCGACTTCCACAGGCACTTTATTAAATTTCTGTTCCTTTCCGGGCACGGTGTCAAGTAAAAAAACAAAGGCGGAATCACCGGCTATCTCTACAGTATATTCCGGCACTGAGAGCACATTAGTGCGCTGTTTTAATATTATTTCTGCATTAGCACTGTATCCGGCTCTTAACAAAATGGTATCCGGCACATCGACAGCAGCCTTGATTTCAAACATTACAGTACCGTTTGTTTCGGTGCCTTTCGGCGATACGTATTCGAGAACGGCATTGAACTTGGCGTTCTGTAAAGCACCTATCGACAATTCTATTGGCATTCCGCTCACGATATTTCCCACTTCGCTCTCATCTATAGAGCCTTTAAATATCATATCGCTCATATCGGCAATGGTACAGATGGTAGTACCATCATTAAAAGTATTGCTGAGAATAACGGAATTTCCTACCTTTACAGGCACGTCGAGTATCATTCCGGAAATAGTAGCTCGAATTTGAGTATTACTGTATTGCCCCTCCTTCTTTATTATTCCGTCTCGAACAATCTGCAAGTTGGCATTGGCATTATCATAACTCTCTTTGGCTTTTTTATAGGCTACGGTCTCTTTTTCAAACTCTTCGGTAGAGAGTACTTTTTTATCATAAAGGCGTTGAGCTCTATCGTAATCAACCTGCGCTTGGTCGAGCTCGATTTTTGCGAGATTCAGATTGCTCTCCGCTGCGTTTAGCTGACTCATTTCCGGAATAACCTTTACAAGGGCAATAACATCATCTTTTTTTACCATTGCTCCGGCTTCGAAATATATCTCACTTATTATTCCCGATATTTGAGGTTTTATTTGCACCTCGTTGCGAGGCTCAATTTTTCCGGTAGCTATAGTCTTTCGCGAAATGGTTTGCACTGTAGGAGTTACCACCTCGTATTCCACCTCCTTCGGGCGCGACTTGATAAATAGATAGACAAAAGTAGCTAACACTAAAGCTGCAATAATTACAATTACGGCAATTCGAAAAAATTTTTTCATACTATTTTATTTTTGTATTAATCATTAAAAATGCACAACTTATTCTTCTTGTAAAGCTTCGATAGCTTTGATGCTCAACGCGCGTTTAGCGGGGAGATATCCGGCAAACAAACCGAAAATAATAATCACAAACAGGGCACAAACGGCAACATCAAAGGGGATTTGGGGGTTCTCTATCGGCACTTCCGCAGCCCCTTCAAGGATATTTCCAACTACCGACAATGCCGCTACTCCAAACATAAGACCCACCGATCCGGCTATCATTGTCAATAAAATACTTTCGCCTAATATCTGCTTGAGTATTGTAGATGAGGTGGCACCTAATGCACGCCGTACTCCTATCTCTTGAGTGCGCTCTTTTACCGTTACTAACATTATATTACTTACTCCTACCACTCCGGCTAAAAGAGTTCCAACTCCAACTATCCATATCAATACGAGAAGTCCGAGGGTAAACATCTTGAAAGAGTCGAAAATATCCTTGATATTAAAGCATTCTATTGCTCTTTTATCCGTCGGCGATATGAAATTAATTTCCGATATTACCTCTCTCACCTCATTTTCTTTCTCTTTAATATCTGCATCTTCATCAAAAGAGACGCTCAATCCGTGTATTACATCCCCTATATTATTGGCCTGCTGCAGCGTAGTATAAGGCAGTATCACCGTTCGTTCCAATTTGCCGAACATATTGATATTGTCGGATTTATCCTTCACAACGCCTACTACTCGATAATATACACCCCCGATTTTTATTATTGTTCCTACCGGGTTTTCATCTATTTCATATAAATCATTTACAACTTTCGTACCGATAACGCACACTTTTCTGTTCTCTTTTATATCTATATCATTGATATATCTTCCTGCCATAATTCGATGAGGGAAGATATTGATATAAGAAGGGGCATAACCCATGATATTGTAATTACCGTTTTTTGTATTACGCACCACTTGATTGGAAGTCTGCAACCATACGAAAGGAGAGATATCTTTTATTCCGTTTACACGACTTCTTACAATATTCATATCTTTTGTGTGCATCGACCAGCTACGGTTCGACTGAAACCCTTTGTATGGCTCGGAAGTATTTTGTGTCATGATATACAGTGAGTTTGTAGCCATACCATCCATGCTGTTCATAAAGAAGTTTCTAAAGCCCAACCCGATACCGAGCAGCACGACGAGCATGAATACACCCCAAAATACTCCGAAGGCGGTAAAGAAACTCCTCCATTTATTCCGGGTAATGGTATGGATAACCTCTTGAAAACTGTCGAAATCAAAAAAACGCATAATAAAAATTATTTAGCCATCATAGCTTCGATAGGTTTAACACTCACTGCTTTACGGGCGGGAATATACCCTGCAAGCACCCCTGCCACAACAAGAATTATCGTTGCCGATATTACAATAGATAAATCTACGGATGGGTTAACAAACATAGAGGGTCCGTTTCCTTCTACAAAGGATTTTTCGGGAAAAATCATACATAATATTTCGGAGAGCCCCATTCCGAGTAGCATACCTATATATCCGAATAATGAAGTAATAGCTATTGCCTCTGCTACAACCATTTTGATAATGCTGCCGGGGGTTGCACCTATGGCCTTGCGGATACCGAATTCCCGAGTACGCTCTTTTACCGTTATCAACATAATATTGCCAACCCCTACAATGCCGGCTATCAACGTGCTTATTCCGATAATCCATATAAACATCGAAAGCCCTCTGAAAATCATCTTACTCTGCTCGTAATTTGATTTAAAATCATTTATCCACAACGCATTATAATCGTCCGGAGCAAAGTCCAATTGTTTTGATAACAGGGCACGTATTGTAGCCGAATAGTCAATATTCAAATCGTTTTCTTTTATCGTAAAATCTACTTCTTCCACTCTTCCGTTCGGGTTATAAATGGTGATAGCGGTGGTCAACGGTATAAAAATTTCCGATTGATACATCCTACCTTTACTACTGTATACCCCTACGATATTGAAAAAGATATCATTAGTAAGTTTTACATTTTTGCCTATAGCGCTATCGGGATTCTCAAAGAGCTTTTCCGCAAAACTTTTGTCTATCACCACTACCTTACGATTTTCCTTAATATCAATCTGATTAATAAACCTGCCCGCCACCATATTAAACACTCTAATATGCTGATAATCGGGCTGAACCCCGTTTAGCATTACACTATTTTCCAGATTATTATAAGTTAATTTACCATCATTTACGTCGGAAACGGCAGAGAAATACTCTATATTGTTAATAGAATTCTTAATAAAATTAACGTCATTTTCGGTGAAATCAATTTTTCGCCATTGCTTCTTACCGCCATAAGGTTTCGAGGTATAGCCGGCATAAATAGATACGGCATTCCGGCTCATATAGTCGAAATTCGAGGTCATTGCATTCTTGAGTCCGTTGCCACAAGCAAGTAGAGCAACGAGCATAAAAATACCCCATGAAATAGCAAAACCGGTAAGGAAAGTTCGAAGTTTGTTACTCTTTAACGAAGCGAAAATTTCTTGTAATATATCTTTCATTTATAGATAATGTCAAAAAGGGAAAAGGAATAAAAAAGTTAACCTACAATAAGTCCGTCTTTAAGTTGAATAATAGACTCTGTTTTATCTGCAATTTCTTGAGCATGGGTAACGACAATCATAGTAATACCCTCTTTAGAAACGTCATGCAAGAGATTGATAACGTCTAGAGAAGTTTTGGAATCAAGCGCGCCGGTAGGTTCATCAGCCAAAATAATACGCGGTTTTGCAATCAAAGCCCGAGCGATAGCCACCCTTTGCTTCTGACCGCCGGAAAGTTGATTAGGTAAATGATCGGCCCAATCGGCAAGACCGACGCGCTCTAAATACTCCATTGCGATGATATTACGTTTCTTGCGAGACACTCCTTGATAATAGAGTGGTAATGCTACATTCTCTAAAGCGGTTTTAAAATTCAATAAATTAAAACTCTGAAAGATAAACCCGATGTATTGATTACGAAAATGTGCCGCCTCACGCTCCGATAAGTTTTTTATTAGCTTATCATCCAACCAATATTCGCCTTGATCGTATGTATCCAAAACACCCAGGATATTCAACAAAGTGGATTTGCCCGAGCCGGATGCACCCATAATAGATACAAAAGCACCCTGCTCTATCTGCAAATTTATCCCTTTTAATACATGTAGTGGCGACGCAGTGTAATACGTCTTATGAATATCCTTTAATAATATCATAATAAATCACTTAATTTCAGTAGTATTGTCCGATTGTGTCGGTGCATTTGGTATTATTATTGCCATAATAATGTAGCATAAAACACCGGCAAAACAGGTGAAAATTGTAAGAAATACATAAGCCACTCTTACCAATGTAGCATCTATTCCAAAATACTCTGCCAATCCTGCTAGTACACCGCTGATTTTTTTATCTGCGGATTTTGTCAATTTTTTATTTGCCATCTTTCTCGTATTTAAATATTAAACAATAAAGCTATTTTCAAAAATCGAATATCTTTGTGTATTCCTCTCTGCAACATATCGTTTCTTAATTATACAACAAATGTTTTCTTATTTTTGATGATGCAAAGGTACGTATTTTTATGTACTATGCAATACATACAACTAAATTTTTGAAAAGTTTTTTATTCGTATTATGCTATACTATTTATTATCAGAATATTAAAAGCAAAATAATATATGAAAATAATTGGATAAAGGAGAGAATTATAGAGTAAAAACCGAGAAATTTAACATTTCAAGTGTAAAAAAACATAATATTTTTTCATTCTCGCAGCAAAAAGAGACAAAATAAAATAAGGAGGTGGTGGAGGTTATAAAAGTACCATTATTAATAATCTCTAAAAGCAAAAGAGAAAAATATAAAGAAAGCCTTGACGAGAAACGATAGCAAAACGCTTCTCTTACCCCATGGAGTAAAAGAAGCGTTTTTAATAAGACTTATTTAATAATCATCATTAGTATTTATCTTCCGTCTGCTGTAATTCAGCCGAAGAGATAGGTTTCTTATCCATCGTGCGCCAAGCCCACGCGATATAAGCAAGCACAAATGGGATAATCAGGCTCACGTAGAACATCGTTCGGAGGGTGAACTCACTTGAACAGCTGTTCTGAATATGGAGTGAACTAGCAGTATCGGTAAGTGATGGATAGTAGCAGGTGCCATTCCATCCGGCAAGAAGCAGGAGTGTGGTAACGGTGAGCACGGTACCTGCTGCTGCAAACCAGAAGCCATTACGCGGTTTAGACGGCATAAAGAGCCCAACCACTACACCACTCAATACGAGAATCACGCCTACAAGGAATAAAGCGGCAACAACCGACATCTGCAAGAAATTATGCAGGTATTTATATTCCTCAATAACGATACTGCCATCTTCCTGTACCGCCCAACCGCTCTTCATCAGCACATAGCCTACAAAGAGAAGGAAAAGCACTACAAAAACAGGAGCGGCAATCATCAAGCCTTTACGAGCGCGTTCGCGGATAGGTGCAGCATCCACATTCCGCATGGTATAGAGCAAGCCGAGCGTGATAGCCAGCATCACCAAGCAGAGTCCCAAGCATACATTCCACGGATTGGCTACAGCCTCCAGTCCGTGCCAAGGGGAAGTCCACTCGGAGATGGTGTTGCCCATCAGCATAGAATCTTTAGAAATTTGGAAATTAGCACCCGTAAAGAACGTGCCCACAGCGGTACCGGTAAGGAGCGGACCGAAAATACCGTTGATAATCAAGAACCAACGGTAGGTGTTAGTGCCAAACAGATTGCCTGGTTTATTCTGAAACTCATAAGCTACCGCCTGCAAAACGAAAGAGAAGAGCAGGAGCATCCAAACCCAATAAGCACCACCGAAAGAGGTGGAATAGAAGAGCGGGAAACTGGCAAAAAATGCGCCGCCAAAGGTTACAAGTGTAGTAAACGTGAATTCCCATTTGCGTCCGGTACTATTTACAAGCAACAGTCGTTCGTCTTCCGTTTTGCCCAAGCAAAGCACCAGCACATTCGCCCCCTGTACAAACATCAGCATGACAAAAAGGGCTCCGAGGAGGCTGACCAGTAGCCACCAATATTGTTGAAGAAAAAAGTAAGTCATAAATGCAAAAGTTAATTTCTTAATAATAAATTTTTTGAGCCACTTTATTTATCGTTGTGCTCGCGGATAGCGCGAAGCATGATGCGCACCTCGGCAACGAGCAATGCCGTAAAGAGTGTAGCAAATATGATAATAGTAGTGAGTACACTTCCTGCACTAACCGATGATACCGCCGCTTTTACCGGCAAGAGGCCTTGAATAGCCCATGGCTGACGACCCACTTCGGTAAAAATCCATCCGCATTGACCGGCAATATATACGCAAGGCAAACCAATCAAGAAGAGAATCAAAATCCAACGATATCTCTCGAGCCATTTTTTCCATCCGAGGATAATGCCAAGCACAAAGCAAAGGGCTACAATACATCCGCAACCAATCATCAAGCGGAAGCACCAATAGCAGAGCCATACATTCGGCACGAGTTCGTCGGCAGAATCGAGGTAACCATAGCCGAAATACTGCTTGTGCTCGTTGAAAGTGGCAAGGGCAGTTTGCGCGATGGAGTCGTTGTTTTCTCGATTCTCGCGATACGTACGGAATGCCTCTAATGCTATCTTGCCTTCTGCAATCTGCTTCTCGCCTTCTGCTTTCAAATCATTAATACCCCATACATATCCGTTCCAATCGTGAGTAGCGAGGAAAGAGAGCATATGCGGCACTTCAACGCCCGGAACAAAAGAGAATGCAGCCTCATTGGAACCCTGCTGAAGTCCCTCGGCAGCAGCCAGCTTCATCGGTTGCGTTTTAGCTATATCCACACCATGCTTATCGCCTGCAAACATACAGAATGCCGTACCTATAATGCCTACGATAGAAGCCACCATAATCGATTTCTTTGCCATCTCCTGATTACGTCCTTTGAGGAGGAACCAAGCAGAGACAGCCACTACAAACATTGCACCCGTCATCCATCCCGAGCAAACCGAGTGCACGAATTTAATGACAGCCGTAGGTTGGAATGCCACGGTAAAGAAATCCATCATCTCATTTCTTACTGTGTCGGGATTAAACTCCATACCTACCGGATGCTGCATCCATGAGTTGGCAACAAGAATCCACCAAGCCGATATCATAGTGCCGATAGCCGTAAGCCAAGTAGCCATGAGGTGTGTGCGTTTACCCACTTTCTCCCAACCGAAGAACATGATGGCGATGAAGGTTGCCTCCATAAAGAACGCAAGAATGCCTTCGATAGCAAGCGGAGCACCAAAAATGTCACCTACAAACCACGAATAATTAGAGAAATTCGTGCCAAACTCAAATTCCAGAATGATGCCGGTAGCCACACCTACGGCAAAGTTGATGCCGAAGAGTTTCTGCCAAAAGCGGGCTATGCGTCGCCACGCTTCATCGCCACGCACCACATAGATGGTTTCCATGACGGACATCACTACACCCAATCCGAGGGTGAGGGGTACAAACAGCCAATGATAGCAGGCTGTAAGCGCAAACTGAATACGCGAGAGGAGTACTAGGTCCATAACAATAAAAATTTTGTAATTTCGTAAATGACTAAACCGATAAATGGTTCAAGATTAGAGTAAACACTTCAAAAACCGATTCCCAAGGAATTTTACATGGCAATGGAAGGCGCCACAGGATGGAAGAAAAATAATCGCAGAATACCAAACATGATTACCAACTTAATGATAATCAATATCCAAAGCTCTTTTCCCCACGTCATATTCTTAAAGCCGTTTATGTAAAAGCGCACTATTTTCTTGATTCTTTCCATGTGAATGAGTGTTTTTGGTATAATTTCGACCGCTAAGTTATGAAAAAAAATACAGATATGCAAATAATTATAAAAAAAAATAAAAAGCCGCCTTTTGTATCTCCAACACTCAACATCTGTTAAAAATCGCCTCTATTTCCACTCTTTTGTATAAAAATTGCTGCGGCTCGTCAATAAAAACAAATAAACTTGATTTTTTGTACTCGCCTTGCATATCTTTTCTTCCAAAATCCTGGCACAATCCAAATAAATGTCATACCTTTGCACCACAAGAACCCGCCAAGCCTCTCAACAATGCTCAACCGACGACAAACCAAGAGCAATGTCAAACTTGTTTGGACATTGCCGAAGTGCGAAGGAGGAAGAGATTTATTAAAGCTCAAATCGGCGGGTCGTTTTATTTTTATTCCATTATGAGATTATTGTTCGACAAGTCTTTTATGCAGCTTTGAAAGTTAAAAGTTTTAAAAATAGTTGTATCTTATACTTATTTTTCTATTGGGATACTTAATAAAGTGTTGATATCTATATCATAATTAATTGTTCTCGGTTGACCATGAACGCCATCCAATGGAGTCTTAAACACATATGCATTCTTCAAAACATACTTAAAATGTGAAGCATCTGCTGACCATATAGAATCATATTCTTCCTTAATATCAACAACATCAACATAACCGATTATTTTACCTTTAGGTAAAAGTTCAAGTGATGGAATAACTCCGTTTTTTACGAGACGAAAATATTCATCACGCCATATAGCGTTTTTATTTGCCTGCACATTCAAGGGTGAGGACTCGCCAGTAAGTCAGTGTTCTCTTTGATTTGGAAACGACAGGGATGATCATTCTTGCAAACCAGAGATGCCTGTCTCTATGACCCCCTTAGAATGATCCATTTGCCTGCACTTGTATTTCCTTCACGTTTAATAATCCCCTTCTCTTGCATTTCGTTCAGATCCCTTCGGATGGTTCGTACAACTACTGACAAGACTCGTGACATTTCTGCAGCAGAAATTCGCTCATTTTCATTTATCATTCTTATTATTTCTCTTTGTCTCTCAGTAAGTTGCATTGGTGACAAACTGATGACATCACTGGTGACATCATCTGCGATATTCATCATTTCCAAGAACTTGGTTCGTTGCACAGATACTCGTACTCCACCACAGAAATTCTGCACTTTGGGCATCGGTATTCCAGCTGCTTCAAATCCCTCACAGATCTTCATATAGCCGCGTCCCCATGTATCAATGAAGCCTGCCTTAAACATCACATTGGCAATGTTCCTGTTGCGTGGCTTGGACGAGTGGTTGCCCATGAGAGTTTCTTCAGTATATCCTTCAGGGAGTTCGCCTTCGTTCCATACCTCTATATGATCATCATAGACATGCATCTGAATGTCGGGACCGGCATAGTCCTTATGAGCTATGGCGTTATATAGAATTTCTCTCAGTGCCTCCTTGGGAATCTCCAATGTCTCGTAACGTTGCATACCTTCGAAACGCACAGGCGACACAAGATATTTGCCCTGCAATAGTTCCATCACACGGTCTGCCATCTGGATGATGTTTCCTTCAATAATGTCTTGAAACATAAGGTCTGCTTCATCCTTTCCAAAGCGCCCGATCTTGAATGCTACGCTGGGGAAAAACCTGAGCGGATTTTTGCCGAACAGCAATATGGCAGCATTCTTCAAATAGCCGTCATTATCTATCAATCCCAGACTATCCAATACATCTTTTGTGGATGCTTCACGCAGGTCATCCGGAATACGTTGTGCCTCTATTCCCTTGCGAAGGAAATAGTCAATGGCATTACGGTCTATATCATCAAGTGTTGCCCTTTCGTTGGGTACATCAT
Organism: Paludibacteraceae bacterium; assembly: GCA_016292775.1. Lineage (GTDB taxonomy): Bacteria > Bacteroidota > Bacteroidia > Bacteroidales > Paludibacteraceae > Aphodosoma. Next base: position 2,210 of record JAEDFN010000046.1, on the reverse strand, counting down.
CCCACGAACGTCCCATCTTCTTCAGTATGAACTGCTGAAGGGCTGTTCCACGCAACTCTTGTTTAGTGGAACCAGAGCGATAGTGGTATGTACCTTTATAGGCAATGGGAATGTTACTTGGCTCAATAACAATCTCAATATAATCAAGTCCATCGTCGGTATGAAGATTCACATCCGCCACAATGCCAAGGTGGGTGACAATCTTGTTGGGAATGTCCTCCATTAGTCGTTTGCAATCCTTCACACCTGTCACCTCATGCGCATCGTTGACACCTATGAAGATTCTGCCGCCTTGCGCATTGGCAAAGCCGCAAATCCACTCCAAGTATTTATCGTTCCACGACTCCTTGTATTCTATGTTCTGACTTTCGTCTTGATCTATCTTCATTATATGATTCTTGCTTTTCGTTTACACTATAATTTCTTCGCATATTCTGCCGTAACCTGACCTGCATCTTCAATAACGATGTCTATCCGCTTTGTCCAATCCTCCATTGTCATAGATTTGAACTATTTCCATTTGGGAAACAGTTGCCTCTTTCTTCAGTTCTCCCTCCGCAAAAACATTCGTAAGATGCTTGTTGGTAGCAGGAATGCCAAGGCAAATCAAGGATGCCCATGGCTGTTTTATAGTAAGTAACTTCATTTTTATTTGTTTACCTTTTGTTCGTAATATTTAGAAGGAACCTACCCCCCTGTAATCCCTATTCTTATCTTTTCTATATTTGTTTATCCCTTATGGAACGGCAATCACTACCCTGCCCAGCCTTCTTTGTCGAGGTTGCGGTAGTTGATGGCTTCGGCTACGTGGCTAAGGGCTATATCTTTTGCTCCTTCAAGGTCGGCAATAGTGCGTGATAATTTCAAAATCCTATCGTAGGCGCGGGCACTATCTCTATATGCATGTCTATACGGTCGGGTATTATGTAGTCCGCTTTTCTTGTTGAAGTTGTATGTATTTATTTCATAATGTTATCTTAGAAAGCCATTTTACTACCTCCTTGTTTTGGGCCAGTTTTCTGCTGTCATCATCGGTTGAGACTTTTGCGACAAAACATTCACTCAGATTACTATCAAAAATACCCATATCTATATGTGGGTCTTTCACTAGAAGGATTGGCATGCCCTTCATCAGACCCATACCAACCTCAATTTCATTCCAAGGCGTTGCAAGCCACTTGTCATTCCATTTTTCTTCATTATTAGTTTGAGGACGAAATGTGGCATCGTGGATATTGGTCTGTTTGAAACCAAAGGCAACCATTGCTGATGAAGCAAGAATCTTCTCACGAATACGGTTTAACTGACCAAAACTAGGGTAATCGTCCTTGATATAATAGATGACGTTATACCCCAATCCTTCCAGATAAGCCTTATAGTCTTTGGTAAGCAATTCATTTTCCTTGCTCATTACACTTGGCATTGAGAAGAAGATGGATTTATCCAAAGTGGAGTGTTTAGCACTAACAGGCTCTTCATGTGGGTAAATACTTTTCCCGTCCGAAAGCACTAATTCCTTTTCAATAGCTTCTGGTATATTGATGGCTCCTGTAAAGTCTGCATCCTTTAGAATGACATTCTTAAAACAAGTATTTGTCAAGTCCGCTTCTCTAAATGTCGCTCCTGAGAAATCACAGTTCTTTATTTGGGAGCAGAATAAGATGGAGCGATAGAAAATTGCCTTGCCATCTATATGCTCTATCAGTGCATACGAAAGGTCGCTGAGGAACAAATCTGTATTATCCATCAAAATGCTCGTACCATCCTTTCTTCCCAAATATGTATCTTGAAGGTTCGTTCTTTGTAAATCCACGTTTGAAAGATTCACAGCGTACGCAAGTCCGTCTGCAAGCGTCTTTTGAAACACTCCTGTAGGCAGCACCTTCAGCATTGATGCAATGACGTTTATTGATTCTGTCTGTAAATAAGGAAATTCATGACTTATTTTGGTATTCATAAAACGCCTAAGCATTATTGCAGCTGATAATTTAGACGTATTCTCGGATGAAGACAGATTAGATATGATACTAGTTAATGAATTCTTGGACTCTTCTTTTCTCTTATTTGAGTTCTTGAAATCATATATATCGTTAATGATAAATTTCAAAACACCAACCACAATAGCACTTACTACTGTAATCACAGCAATAATGCCCGCTGCCTCTGAAAAATTTAGTTCGTACATAAATATATTCATTTGATTATGTTAA
>JAEDFN010000045.1 GCA_016292775.1 Paludibacteraceae bacterium | reverse complement strand
AGAGCGTCGGATTCATAACCCGGAGGTCTCGAGTTCAATTCTCGATCCCGCTACAAAAAAAGCAATTACTTTTTAGTAATTGCTTTTTTATTTTATTGTAGTTGCCTTGATTATTGTAGCTCCTATTATTATTGAAATTGCCTTTATTATTGTATTTTATCGTGCTTGTGGTTGCTTGATAATAAGCCACATGCAGCCATTATATCTTCGCCTCTTGAGCGGCGTATTGTACATATTATACCATTATTGCTAAGATAGTCGCGAAAAGCTATCATCTTACTTTCGGAAGGACTGCAATAAGATAACTCCGGAATTTTGTGAAATCTGATTAGGTTAATTCTGCAGTGTAATCCCTTTAGGAGTTTTAATAGTGCCGTTGCGTGCCGTTGCGTGTCGTTTATCCCTTCAAATACTATGTATTCAAAAGAAACTCTTCGTTGGTGCTCCCAATCATATTTCTTCAGCTCTGTGATGACGTCAGTAATGCTGTATTTTTTTTCCATCGGCATAATTTCCGCCCTCTCTTCGGGTATCGGATTGTGTAGCGATATTGCAAGATGGCAGTCGGTTTCTTTTATGAATTGTATCATTCCCGGAATAACTCCAACGGTGGAAACCGTAATTCTGTGCGGACTCCATCCAAGTCCATAGTCGGAAGTCACTGTTTTACATACTTTAAGTATTGTGAGCAAATTGTCGAATGGCTCGCCCATCCCCATGAATACAATGTTAGTGAGTTTTGTGCTATCGGGAATAGATAGTATTTGGTTTAATATTTCGGCAGGTGTGAGGTTTCCGGACCAACCTTGTTTTCCGGTCATGCAAAAAAGACAGTTCATCTTGCACCCTACTTGGCACGATACGCAAAGGGTGGCTCTGTCATCTTCCGGGATATATACGGTTTCAATATTTCCGTGTGCTGTTTCAAATAGATATTTTTTTGTGCCGTCGGTGCTCTCTGCACTCCAAATCGGATTAGTAGTGCCTATTGTATAGCTCTCTTTGAGCGTTTCACGACCTTTAAGCGAAATGTTCGTCATCTCGTCTATCGATTGTGCGCGCTTCTTGTATATCCATTCGGTGATTTGCTTTGCTGTGAATACCGGTAAATGGTTGTTGATAACAATTTCTTTTAGCTCTTCTGGACTTTTTCCTAACAATGGCTCCTTACTACCCATATTATTTTATGACTGATTTGTTGATGTTTCAATAAAAAAGGCTACCCTTCTAAAACAAGAAAGGGCAGCCACCACGGCTACCTCAATCTTTTCTTAACCTTAAATCTAATACCATGAAAAACACAATGCAAATATACGACATTTTACTATTATGTCAATAGTAGATGCAATAAAAATTAGATATTTAACTATTTTTAATACAAAAGAAGTATGTTGTTTTTGTATTGATATATTTAAAATACTGATTATTATTTGTTTATATAAAAATTATGCTGTATATCATTTTGTGATATACAGCATATATTTAAATGATATTCACGTTACTCTCGGGGAAATATATTTAAAATGAAGTGATAAAAAGTAATTTTATCGTGTCAAAAATTGGTTTTTGACGTAAAAACGGCATATTTGCTATTATTTTGTTTTTATCCACTCTTGATTTCTACCTAAAATTCCCTTTTTATCAAGCGATCCGCGTAATATAAGTTTCTTGCTTTTCGGGTCATACCAAATTTTGCCGTAATAAGTTTTGCCGTTATTTGGGTCTAATACGGAACCACCGCAGAGTTTTCCATCTTTCCATTCCATATCTTTGAGAATAATCATTCCCACAACAGGTGCGTTATGGAGTTCCCCGGTGCATTTTGTACATTTCATATCTTCATAACCTTCTACCAATATCTTGGTGATTTTGCCATAATATTTTCCATTAGTTGCTTTGAAAATATGTACTACGGACACGGGAATGTTTTCTTTGTCGTCGATTGTGGTCCAATCCCCTAAAATCATCTCTATCTGTGCATTTATCGAAGAGAAGAAACTACATAAACAGATGATAATTGTGAGTATAATTTTTTTAGCCATGATGAAGTAAATTAAATTATTCTACATATAAAACCAATCCTTTTAAATATTCACCTTCAGGGTGATAGATATTTATAGGATGGTCTTTAGGTTGTGTGAGTTGGTGTAAAATTTTTACCGTTCTACCACTTTGAGCGGCAGCTGTAAATACTGCAAGCCTAAATTGCTCTTTATTAACGGCTTGAGAGCAAGAGAAGGTAAATAATACGCCACCTTTTTTTATTTTTTGGAATGCCGCCAAATTGATGCGGCGATAACCTTGTAGTGCGTTGTGAAGAGCATCACGATGTTTTGCAAAAGCCGGAGGATCTAATACTATCAAGTCGTATTTATCATCAATAGTATCTAAAAATTTAAAAGCGTCGGCTACAAAAGCTTCGTGACGTTTGTCGTTGCCAAAATTCAATTCTATGTTTTTGTTTGTCAGCTCAATAGCTTTTTCGCTACTGTCAACGGAGTGTACGCAATTTGCACCTCCGCGCATTGCGTATAAAGAAAATCCTCCGGTGTAGCAGAACATATTCAGTACATTTCTGCCTTTAGAATATTGTTCGAGCAGACTCCGATTATCTCGTTGGTCGATGAAGAAACCCGTTTTTTGTCCTTCTATCCAATTAGGGAAAAATTTTATACCATTTTCCATAGCAATATTCTCTTCGCCTCCCCCGATGAGGTATTCGTCAATAGCTTTAACAGGGGCTTTGTAAGGTAGTGTATTGGATGATTTGTAGTAAACGTTGGTGACTTCGGGTATTATTTCTATTAATACTTCCGCAATGACATCTTTGGCATAGTGCATGCCTACGGAGTGTGCCTGCATTACTGCGGTATTGCCGTAAATATCAATGATAAGGCCCGGTAGATTATCGCCCTCGCCATGCACAAGTCTATAAGCTGTGGTTTTCGTCGATTCATTTAAATTCAACGATTTACGCATATCGTAAGCTTTCGTTAATCGATCTTTCCAAAAGTAGCGATTAATAAGCTGCTCCGTGAAACTCAGTATGCGTACAGTAATACTTCCTATTTGGTAGTGACCTATAGCAAGAAAATTGCCCTTGTTGTCTGTGACTTTTACTATATCACCCTCTTCGGGTTTGCCGTAAATTTTGGCTATAGCTCCGGAAAAAATCCATGGGTGAAACCTAAGTACGTTTTCCTCTTTTTTTGCTTTTAGTTGTATGGTAATCATCTCTTTTTCTTGCTGAAAATAGTGTATTGTAAATTTGATACAGGCGGCTCTTCAATGTCGTTGATGCAACTTGTCAAGTAGTTATATATCTCGATACAAGCCCATGCGTCGGTAGCTGCATATTTGATTTGTTCCGGAGATAGGGTAGGGGCTTCCCAATTGGATAGGCGTTCGCGTTTGGAAATTCTTTTTCCGAAAATTATGGCATATATTTTTCGTAAACTCATCTCTTCGATGCCGAAAAATTGTACGTATTTTTGTAATTCAATGAAATTGTTCGGTCTGCAAGGCATCCAATCTTGTAGAGCCCGAAAATCATCTTTAACGGAAAGCCCTATTTTTGTGTATTGCTCGTTTTCTAAATATCTTTTTAAAGACGAATTCATTCCTATCATATTGAGTCTGAATAGAAAAGCTTTGTTCTGTGTAGCCAATTGCAATAGTGAAATTTTGCTATGTTGACCAACTTTGAATGTGGGTTTCGTTTCTGTGTCAAAACCTACAAATTCCGATTGCTTAAGCTCTTTTATTGCGGAAGAAACATCTTTTGTGTTATCGATAATAATGATTTCTCCGGAAAACTTGCTCCCGGGTAAATCTTTAATTATTTCTTTGTCTATTGTTGCTGAAAAAGTAGTCACTATAATGCAGGTTTTGAGGTGATTATTGGTTCGTCCGTGTCGTCGTCCGTAGAGGTTATTATTTGGTGAATGGCGAGTTCCGCACTCAATAGTCGCGTTCCCCAATAAGATTTAAAATCGTTTATGCATACTATTAGAGCATCGTTGAGTAAGTTTTCGTCACCAATCTTTGCAGATTCTACAAAGTCCTTCGCCGCTTGATACACGTCGGCAAGATCTTCTGAAATAGATGCTGCTATTACGCTGTCGCTAAGTGCTATGTCGGGGTGTATAGCCGTAAGATACTGATCTTTATCGCCAAGAATGTTAGAGATATTTTCTTTTATTTCGTTGTAAGAAAATTCGTCTACAAATTTTTCCGGCTCGGAATCGTATACAGGTTCTCCCGTTTCTGCCATGGATGCTTTTAAATATAGCAATGGCAAGAGCTTGGAAATCTTATCTAAAAAGTCTTTTTGGTGCAAAGAACATTGCTCTATGAACTTACAAAATTCAATCGCTACAGTCAAAAACTCAATGCTACCTTTAGTAATTTTACTCATTGTGATATGGTGTATATGTGCTTAGTTTAAACATGCAAAGTTAAGAATAATTTTTTGTTCCTACAATGAGTGTTTCTAGTACGATATTTCCCTATCTTATGCATTATCTGCAAAAATGAGTTGAAATAATTGATTAGAGTTTTCAATATCGCAAATTTAGTAATTATTAAGGAAATAGACAAGGGATTGGTAATATAAATATTTATAGTTTGTTTTGAAGATAAATATTGATATGTATTCTTGTGAGTATGATATTTCTTTATTCACGGGTATGAGATAAATTAATTTGTATTTGTTGTAGTCTGCATCTTTCGAGTGTGGTTTTATGATGTTTTTTTGTTTTTTAAGTTCAATATAAATCATGATTTGTTCTGTTTTTTTTCTTGTTATTTTGTTGATGCTTCGTTTTTTGTGATGTTAATAGTTTGATAATTAATATGTTCTTGATATGTAAATATTTTTTTCAAAATAAATCTCATTTTATTTGGTGGGTAATAAAAAAAGTACTACCTTTGCATTCGCAATTAAGGGTTTGAGGCTCCTTAGCTCAACTGAATAGAGCATCGCACTACGGATGCGAAGGTTGTGGGTTTGAATCCCGCAGGAGTCACAAGAGAGTGTAGAATTTTTCTACACTCTTTTTTTATAGTATAATACCGGACCGAGAAAAATATTTACTGATGTTGATAAGAAATTTTCTCCGAGAAACAGTGGGAAGATTATTTCCTCCGAAAATTGGTAGGAAGAAATTATTTTCCCGAGAAAGAGCAGAATTTCCTTGCCGTGAAAGAGAGGAAATATTTTTACTAACCCTTTTAGATTAGTTCTTAAAACTAAACGTGCCGATTAGAAAAAAACTAATCGGCACGTTCTTTGTCAACCAATAATATTTACACGATAGATGTTATGTTATTCTTTTGAAAATTCTATTTCGCTTTGTGTGGATATATAGTTGTTTTTGTATGCCCATGGCTTCATTCCGACAGGTACAAGGCAATTTTGAATAGTGTCGGCATAATCAACAGGAGATGCGAACCAACAGGTGTTTTTTGCCATATATGATGTGTAATAGTCCATATTGTCGATCGGTTCGGTGTAGTTCGATAGTATAGTAAAATGTTTCCCTTCCGTATATTGGCGTCTCATTTCGAATGGTGATAATGGAGTGCCGTTTTCGTCAACAACGATTATACTCTGGTCGGTGTCAAGCATTGCCCATTTCTTTTGTTCCGGTATCCATACAATATTTACTACGTGGCAGTCGCCGTCTGTAGAATCATAAGGTAAGCATGTTAATATTCTGTTTTTTATTCCGGCAGATGTCAGTAATTGTGAGGTGAAAAAACTATGTAAACGACAGTTGATAGCGGGTTCTACAGCTTTTGTAAATTCCCAAAGAGTGATAGCATCTTTTGCTAGTGGTTGTGTTTTTTGATTGCCGTGAGGGATATTTGTCGATACAAATTTACCTATTGCCAACGCTTTTTGCCATGTCTCTTTCTTGTCGTTTATCAGGGTATCTAGTTGGAAATAGTTCATAATCTTCTCTTTTTCTTCTGCCGTCAATTCATAGTTCCACTCACATTGTGTTGTGTCTGCGTCATTGAATCCATTTTTTGTCAATAAATCCACTCGCTTTTCGTATTCGGAATAAAAATCTTTTGTGGCTTGCATATATTCCGGAAGTATTTGTTTCCATTGCTCTATGTCGTCGATAGGTATTGACATGGATATCTTTTCTTTGTTGTTTGAGCAGAAGATATTGCAGATATTTGCGGCCTCAGATGTGAAGAAGAGGGTCATCGTAGCGGGTTTTCTCTCATCCATCATTTTTTGAAGTTGCATCATCGCTTTAGTGCTGTCGCTGTTGAGTGGTATTATCACTGTGCCAAAATATTCGTCGACCAACGTAGTGAGTGGAGCCCAATAATTTTCGGCGTCTTTGTTTGTCGTGATGAATACCAAGTCGAATTTGTTCTCTCCTTTTGCAATATAATCTACCTTGTTACAAGCGCTGAATATTGTAATAACTGCAATAGAAAATATAATTATCTTTTTCATTTTTAATCTTTTGTATAGTTGTTTTTATTACTTATTTCAGCTATTGCTAATGCAATAACTGCAAAGATTGTCAGTCTTAAAGCTTCGTGGTCGCTTACTTTTTCCATCACGAACAGTACTCCTGCGCCGATGCTTAATCCTAAGCCTATTGCTTTGAAAATTAATGTTATAATTCCTTTTTTCATATTTACTTTTTTATTTAATGTTATAGTTTTTATGTTTATTTACTTGAGTTCATGCTGCCTCCACCACCGAGTCGAGATGCCTCATCGATGTTTCCGGTGTTACGTTTTTTGTAGTATTGTTGTTGTCCGAACATCCACGTTACTCCGAGTGTAATTTTTTGTGCTCTATAATTGTGGTAATATTTTAATGTACTTCCTTCTGCTAATCCGCAAGTTGTACTCTCGTTTTTCAATGATCGGAGCAAGTCTTGTACTTGTAAGTTGAAAATTAAGCCCGGTTTTCTCCAAAATTTCCTTACACCTAATCCGAGGTAGTAAGATCCGGAATTTTTTTGATATCCGCTTACTATCGGAGCTTGGTAAGAGCCGTCGATAGAGATTGTCCAATCTTGTGGAAGATAAGTGTTTAATGTGGCGGATCCGTATCCCCAATGGCTACGGTTCAGATAGTTGCCGTCGTACGACCTATTGATGAAGTAGTAGTAGCCTCCATTTAAAGTTATTGTCAACCAGGCTCCCGCTTTTTGTTTGCTACCGTCTTGCATCGTCATATATTTAGGTATTATAGGCAGTTCGGTAAGAGAGATATTTCCACCGTGAGTGGTACAGGTACCGAAGTTTACCCATTTCATCCTTGAATAGCCGTTTGGCAGTACCTCGGTTAGTTGAGAAAACATATTCTGTGTGTGAGAGAAATTAAAGGCTATGGTCATAAATCGAGCTACCATAAAATTTAAATCCACTTGATTGTTGAATTCCGGTGTTAAATCCGGATTTCCTTCAGAGTAAGAATAAGCATTTACATAACTGCGAAATGGATTTAATTGGAAGTAATTAGCCCTTTTTATTCTTCTGGTGTATGATACGTTCATAGAAAACATATCGGTAGGGGTATATCCGAAGAATGCGGTCGGAAATAGGTTGAAATACGATTGTTTTGTTTTTCTTACTTCCGGTTCGGGTTCATTGCTTTTGCTTAAATCCTTGACATATGGTTCTTTAAATGTTCCTATTGCGTAGGTATATTCTCCTCTTAATCCGAGTTTTGCGCTGAATTTTTTGCCGAATTGTTTTGCAAAGGAGACGTATAATGCCGATACTTGTTCCGAATAGTTAAAGTAGGTATTCCAATGAGGACTTTGGTAAGCGTCTATTATTGTGTCGTTTGTCATCTTGTTGTATGTGTTCGACATGGCCCATTTTGCTCCAGCCTCTACCATACCGTTATTCCAAAATAAACTTTGGAAATCAAGTTTTGCAGAATAGATATCAATTTTTTGCCCGGTATATATTTTCATGCCGGTGATTCTATCCACATCGCCTGTCTCTAACGAGTAGTATGTATTCGAATGTTCGTTATTATGCTTGCTATTAAATCTGTTATAGTCCAAGTTGATAGTCAATTCTTGTGATAAAGAATCGCTGAAGGTGTGTGTATAGTTGATATTTGCATTATATTGTTGATGATTCATCGGGTTTGTTGCTTCATATCCATTTCTACTTAATACGTCGTTATTGACTTTTGTATATCCGTATCCATGTCCCGGCTCTACGTCTTGTGTCATAAACATAAATGGTGATTGGAAGATGAATCCGAGAATGTTTTTCTTGTTTATGTACCAATCGTTGCCGAGTTTTATCAGATAGTACTGAAATTTAATATCGTATTCTGATACATCTGCGCGCTCTGTTTTTATGTTGGCAATGCTGTCGATGGTTGAGTTATAAGTGTAAAACCCTATTTTTTGATTGTTGTAGAATTGTGATAAATTGAGAAATGTGTATGTCTTCTCGCTTCGGTAGTTTAAGTTTGCAGATATCATTTCTTGGTTTAACATTTTCTTTACATCGCCGTAGTACATACCTCCGTAACTTGCTGATACATTTCCGTTAAACCCTTGCATCATGTTTCTTTTTGTTTTGATGTTAATAATACCTCCTCTACCGGATGCATCGTATTTTGCCGACGGGTTAGACATAATTTCAATTTTCTCAATAGTGCTACCATCTGTGCCCTCGAGCATCGCCTTTAGTTGTTCTCCGCTCAAGTTTGATGGGCGACCATCGATATACACCTCTACCGATTTACCATTTACCGTTACGTTTCCGTCTTTATCTACATTTACTCCCGGTGCTTTTTTTAATAATTCTTTTCCATTGCTTCCGATGGCAAAGGCAGATTGACTCACGTTCAATACAATTTTATCAAATTGTCGCTCAATGAGTTGTCTTTTTGCCTTTACCTCCACTTCTTGTAGTTCGTTAATTACCTCTTTTAAGGTTACGTTAATAGTTTCGTTTGTGTTTATATTTATGTTTTGATAATGTGTGTCATAGCCTATGAAACTCACTCTCAGTATGTAGTTCCCTGCTTTTGTATTCAGATTATATTTGCCATCTTCATCGCTGATAGTTCCGCCTGTTAGTGTACTGTCGAGGTTTAATAAAGAAATTGTAGAATAAGATATTGCATTATCTTTTGTATCTTTGATTGATCCCGTTATAGTGTATTGTCCTTTTGAGATAAGATAAAAGAATAATGTAATTAAGATAATTGTGTCTCTTTTCATTTTTCAGTTCTTTTTATGTATGATAAGTTAGATATAAATTGTCTTTTTAATAAATCCGTTATCTCTTCGTCAGAGAAATACATTACGTTGTGAGTTATCATTGAGCATAACCCGAGGCTGAAAATCGACATTTGGTTGAATAATATTTTTGCTTCTTCGGGTGTTAAGTCAAATTCAACGGAATATCGGTTGCACATCACTTCGTTTAAAGTGATAATATCCGGCATCATGCCTCCTTTCCAATGAATGAAGTTATATAAATTTGGTTCTCTTTTTGCATATTGTGCTATTTTTATTCCAAATTCTTTGGTGGATGAGGTGCCATGGATGTGTTCGTTCTTTATCTCTTCTTCCCATGTACTATCTGATGATAATACCTCTTTCAAGAATTGGTCCGATACTTCTTTCCTTGCTGTTTCTATCAACTCTTCCATGTTTTTGAAGGCTGTAAATAATGGCCTTGATGAGCATCCCAATCGACCTCCTAAATCTCGAGCATTGATGCTTTCTATACCGGTTTCGCGTACCATTTCTATGGTTGCTTCCAATATCATCTCTTTGGTGAATTTTACTTTCCTCGGCATATTCTTTATTTTTGTTGTTTTTATTGCGTGTATATTTTTTATATCACATTTGTTATATAACAAATGTTGCGTAACAAATGTTGCGCAAAGGTATTATTAATTTTTTAATTGAGAAAATATTTTTAAAAGATATATGATAAATTTTTTAATTATTATTTACATTATTGATATACAGTTGTTTAGTATAATTGTAAATATGTTATACAGCATTTTTTATGGGTGAAATATAGTAATTATTATGGATGATGAAGGGGTATAGTAGTGCTTAAATGTTAAAAATGGTGATGAATTTTTCGAAATATTCGTAAAATAAGTTGTATGTTTAGGGTATAAAAAAGGGATGTATCTTTCGATACATCCCTGATATTATTTAGGAATTATTTATTAGATAATACCTTGTTCAAGCATAGCAGTAGCCACTTTCATGAAACCTGCGATGTTAGCACCTTTAACATAGTCGATAGTGCCGTCAGCTTTTCTACCGTATTTAACGCAAGCTTCGTGGATGCTCTTCATGATGAAGTGAAGTTTAGCGTCAACTTCTTCAGCAGCCCAAGCGAGGTGGTTAGCATTTTGAGTCATTTCAAGACCTGAAGTAGCAACACCACCGGCGTTAACAGCTTTACCAGGAGCAAAGTAGATACCTTTAGATTGGAAAGTATGGATAGCTTCAGGAGTACAACCCATGTTAGAAACTTCGCAGCAGCACCAAGTACCGTTAGCGATAAGTTCTTTAGCGTCGTCACCGTTCAATTCGTTTTGGAATGCGCAAGGTAATGCGATGTCACATTTTACGCTCCAAGCTTTTTTACCTGCAGTAAATTTAGCTTGTCCAGGGAATTTAGTAGCCATATCTTCTACTTTGTTGCGGTTAGAAGCACGCATAACGAGCATATAGTCGATCATCTCTTTAGTGATACCACCAGGGATTTCGCATACACCGTCAGGACCAGAGATAGCAACAACTTTTGCACCGAGCTCAGTAGCTTTTGTTGCAGCACCCCATGCTACGTTACCGAAACCTGAGAGAGCTACAGTAAGACCTTTGATGTCTTTACCAGCCTCGTGGAGAAGGTGTTGAGTAAAGTAGAGAGCACCGAAACCGGTAGCTTCTGGACGAAGGATAGATCCACCCCAAGTCATACCTTTACCGGTAAGTACGCCTGTGTTGTATTCGCGAGCAAGTTTTTTGTACATACCATACAAGAAACCGATTTCACGACCACCTACACCTACGTCACCTGCAGGAACGTCTGTGTCAGGACCAATATTTTTCCACAACTCTAACATAAAGGCTTGGCAGAAACGCATGATTTCAGCATCTGATTTACCTACTGGGTCGAAATCAGAACCACCTTTACCACCACCCATAGGGAGAGTTGTAAGTGCATTTTTAAATGTTTGCTCGAAACCTAAGAATTTTAACATTGAAAGGTTTACTGCTTTGTGGAAACGAAGACCGCCTTTGTATGGGCCAATAGCGCTGTTAAATTGTACACGATATCCGAGGTTTGTTTGTACTTCGCCTTTATCGTCTACCCATGTTACACGGAATGTGATGATGCGCTCTGGCTCTACCATACGCTCAACGATTTTAGCTTTTTCAAACTCAGGGTGTTGGTTGTATACTTCTTCTATTGACTCCAACACTTCGCGAACTGCTTGAAGGAATTCGCTTTCACCAGGATGTTTGGCCTCAAGGTCGGCCATAACTTTTGCTACATTCATAATATAGATATTTTAAAGTAAAGAATTATTCTTTTTTGTCTTTTATTTGACGATGCAATATTACAACATTTTTCGAGATTGGACAAATTTTTCAGTAAAAATTTTTTTTTCATTATTTTCCGTTTTTATATTTAAATATATTTTTTGTGCCCATTTTTCTTTTAATTTATTATTTTTATCCCTCTTTCCCTTGCTACATACAATTCTTTCTCCTCGTTTATCCTATCCTTATAGATGAAAAATATACGCGATTTCAAAAAAAAATATGCATTTTCATCCTTTTTCGACGCTTTTTTTCCCTCCCTTTCCTTAATTAATTTATCTAAATATCCTTTTGTATCCTTTATCTTATTTTATCCCTATTTATATATGTGTAGCTATTGTCCTTATAATTTGTTCGTTTTGTACTATCCTTAATTTTCTTTTGTGAAATTTTTGTCTTTTTTTACTTTAAAATATATATTAAAAATATTCCCTCTTATTTATTTTACTAATGTAATAATTTTGAGTAACTTTGCACTCGGAAAAAATTCTAATAATCTTTATCAAAATAAGTGATGAACACAATTAATTATTCAGGTCGTACTCGTACCGAATCAGATTTAATCGGTAGTAAAGAAATTCCTGTTGAAGCTCTTTATGGAGTTCAATCTTTACGTGGTTTTGAAAACTTTAAAATTTCAGGTAAACTGATGTGTGATTACCCTTGCTTTATTAAGGGTATGGCTATCACCAAAAAAGGTGCTGCTATTGCTAATCATAAACAAGGTAAATTGACAGACGAGCAATTTAAAGCTATCTGCCAAGCTTGTGACGAATTACTTGAAGGCAAACATCACGAATTCTTCCTTAGCGATATGATTCAAGGTGGTGCCGGTACTACTGTTAATATGAATGCTAACGAGGTGATTGCAAATCGTGCTCTCGAAATTATGGGCCATAAATATGGTGAGTACCAATTCTGCTCTCCTAATGACCATATCAATGCTTCTCAATCTACCAACGATGCATATCCTACCGCATTCCATTTCGGCCTCTATCTTAAAACTCCGGCTCTTATCAAAGCTATGGAGCTTTTCGTTGAGTCTTTAGAGAAAAAAGCTGCTGAGTTTAAAAACGTTGTTAAAATGGGCCGTACCCAACTTCAAGATGGTGTACCTATGACTCTCGGTCAAACTTTCCAAGCTTTCGCTAATGGAATGAAACAACAAATTGCCGCTCTCAAAGCTGCTTCCGAAGAGTTACTTTGCATTAATATGGGTGCTACCGCTATCGGTACAGGTATCTGCTCCGAGCCGGGTTATAGCGCTTTGTGTGTACAAGCCCTTCGCGATATTACAGGTTGGAATATTACTCTCGCTGACGACCTTATCGAGGTTACTTCCGCTACCGACGTCCTCGTTCAATACTCTTCTTGCTTGAAACGTATCGCCCTTAAGAGTATTAAAATTTGTAACGACTTGCGCCTCATGGGTTCCGGCCCTCGCTGCGGTTTACACGAACTTCACTTGCCTGAAATGCAACCGGGTTCTTCTATCATGCCGGGTAAAGTAAACCCTGTTATCCCTGAAGTGATGAACCAACTTTGCTACAAAGTTATCGGTAACGATACTACAGTAATGCTCGCTTCCGAAAACGCTCAACTCGAACTTAACGTTATGGAGCCTGTTCTCGTTTACAGCTTGTTCGAATCTATTGACTTGCTTACTAATGGTTTCAATACTTTACGTACCCTCTGCATCGATGGTATCGAAGCTGATGAGAAAAATTGTATTAACCAAGTGCGCAATTCTATCGGTATTGTTACTGCCCTTAACCCTATCATCGGTTATAAAAATTCTACTAAAATAGCTAAAGAGGCTATGGCTACCGGTAAAGGTGTTTACGACCTTGTTCTCGAACATGATATCCTTAGCAAAGAAGACCTCGACACTATTCTTAAACCGGAAAATATGGTTGAGCCTGTTAAACTCGATATCAAACCTAAAAAACAACTTTAATAAAAAGTTTATATATGTAATAAAAAATCCGAATGATTTCTCATTCGGATTTTTTTGTCTCTAATTATTAACTTGTTGATATTCTATCTTTTCTTCTTCATTATTTTCTGATTCATTCCTCCTTTTTGTACTGCACGCATCATTTTTTGCATGTCTGAGAATTGTTTGAGGAGGCGATTTATTTCTACCATTGTGCGACCGCTACCTTTGGCAATACGATTTTTTCGAGAAGTGTCAAGTAAAGCTGGATTTTGTCGCTCCGCTTTTGTCATCGAAAGTATTATCGCTTCTATCCCTTTAAAAGAATCATTGTCAATATCCACATCTTTGATAGCTTTGCCTACACCAGGAATCATTGATGCCAACTCTTTGATGTTACCCATCTTCTTGATTTGTTGTATCTGATTGTAGAAATCATCAAAATTAAATTGATTTTTCGCTATCTTTTTTGAGAGTTCTCGAGCCTCTTTCTCGTCGTATTGCTTTTGTGCGCGCTCAACAAGTGACAATATATCACCCATTCCTAATATACGATCTGCCATACGGTTTGGGTGGAAGAGGTCGATATCCTCCATCTTTTCTCCGGTACCGATAAATTTGATAGGTTTATCTACTACGGTGCGGATAGAGAGTGCGGCACCACCACGAGTGTCACCGTCGAGTTTCGTAAGTACTACTCCGGTAAAGTCTAATCTGTCGTTGAATTCTTTTGCTGTATTTACCGCATCTTGTCCTGTCATAGAGTCTACAACAAACAAAATCTCTTTCGGATTGATAGCCTCTTTTATCGCTGCTATCTCTTTCATCATCTGTTCGTCGACGGCTAAACGTCCTGCAGTATCTATGATAATGACATCTTTACCGTTTGTTTTAGCAAAAGAGATGGCGTTTTTTGCAATGTTTACAGCATCTTTATTCTCAGGCTCGGAATATACGGGCACTCCTATTTGCTCCCCTAATACTTTTAATTGCTCTATAGCGGCAGGGCGGTATACATCACACGCCACTAAAAGCACGTTGCGCCCTTGCTCCTTTTTTAATTTGTTTGCTAACTTGCTGGAGAATGTTGTCTTTCCGGAACCTTGTAGACCGCTCATAAGTATGATGGCAGGGTCGGAAACAGTGCCTTTGGAGTTCAACTCTACATTTGTACCTCCCATGAGTCGTGCCAACTCGTCGTGTACTATTTTTACCATCATCTCTTGTGGCTTAACAGCAAGAAGTACGTTCTGTCCAAGGGCTTTATTCTTTACATCGTCGGTAAATGTTTTCGCAACTTTGTAGTTTACGTCCGCGTCAAGAAGGGCTTTCCTTATATCTTTTAATGTCTCTGCAACATTTATCTCAGTGATTTTTCCTTGACCTTTGAGTATCTTAAACGATCTTTCTAATCTTTCACTTAATGATTCAAACATATCTGATATTTTTTGTAGTTATCAATTTTTTTTCGGCGCGCAAAGTTACGATTTTTTATTCGTTTGTACAAATGATTTTATGCACCGATGTTCCTC
>JAEDFN010000007.1 GCA_016292775.1 Paludibacteraceae bacterium | reverse complement strand
CAAGGACCCTCTGATTAACAGTCAGATGCTCTAACCAACTGAGCTAAGGAAGAATTTAATGGGGGACCTCAATACCCTCATTTGCTCGGCAAAGGTACACCTTTTTCCTTTATCTGCAAAATTTTTTCAAGTTTTTTTCGAAAATATTTTAATCAACCCTATAACTATATATCTTTCAATATATTGTAATAACAACATCAACACAAATAGAGTATATAATTAGATAAATATGATATAAAACAGGCGCATTTCGGTGTATTAAAAGCGATGAAAAAGTCATTTTTTTGAAGTCAACAACGGTAAAAGTGCTTTTGCAGTATAAGAATCCGTGCATTTTACCACCTCTTCCGGAGTACCACAAACTACAACTTCGCCGCCTTTTTCTCCTCCTTCCGGCCCGATATCAATAATATAATCGGCACATTTTATTACGTTCAAGTTATGCTCAATAATCACAACGGTATGCCCTCTTGCCACTAAAGCATTCAAAGCTTTCATCAAGATATTGATATCATGTGAATGAAGTCCGGTAGTAGGTTCGTCAAAAATAAACATTGTAGGCTGTGACGTTTCTTGTGCAAGGAAATATGCCAATTTTACGCGTTGGCTTTCTCCTCCCGACAAAGTACTTGCACTTTGGCCTAACTTCACATATCCTATTCCCACATCTTGCAGTGGTTTCAATCGTTGTATAATCCTGTCTGTGATGCTGTTATCATTATATTTTGTAAAGAATTCCAACGCTTGATTGATAGTCATTTCGAGTACATCATGGATATTACAATCGTGAAATTTCACTTCGAGCACATCATGCTTAAAACGAGATCCGCCACAAGCCTCACAAGGCAATACGATATCGGCCATAAACTGCATAGGCACTGTAATAGTACCCTCACCGGCACAAACGGGACAGCGACCACCATCTACATTGAAAGAGAAATAAGCAGGGGTAAAACCCATCTGTTTTGCCAACGGCTGTTCTGCAAAAAGACGTCGTATTTCATCATACGCCTTTATGTATGTCACCGGATTCGACCTACTTGATTTACCAATAGGATTTTGATCTACAATTTCTACTGCTTTAAGTAAATTTACGCTCCCGTTCAAATCTCCATAACTGACTTTTTCGGATATTGTATTGTTAATTACTTTATTAAGAGCATTATATAATACATCCTTAACAAGGCTACTTTTTCCCGATCCCGACACCCCTGTCACTACCGTCATAATTCCCAAATAGAAACGCACGTCAATATTTTTTAAATTATGATGAGTAGCATTTTTCACCTCGATATAATTAGATGATTTTCTGCGACAAAGTGGTATTGGAATTTCAAGAGAACCGTTAAGATATTTAAGAGTGTAAGATTCTTCGGCTTTAATAGAATTCAATTCCGACACATTTGCAGCCATCACTACCCTACCGCCATTTCTTCCGGCATTAGGGCCCATATCTATGATATAATCGGCGGCTCGCATTATCTCTTCATCATGCTCTACAACGACGACGGTATTACCCAACTGTTGCAATTGTCGCAAAACTCCAATAAGCCTTTGAGTATCACGCGGATGAAGTCCTATACTTGGTTCATCCAAAATATAAAGAGACCCCACTAAAGCAGAGCCGAGGGAGGTAGCTAAATTAATACGTTGACTCTCTCCTCCGGAAAGAGTATTACTCTGACGATTTAATGTAAGGTATTCAAGGCCTACATTAATAAGGTATTGAAGTCGCGAAGTAATCTCCTTCAACAATTTTGTTGCTATACGCTGCTCGTGCTCAGGCAAATCGAGGTTTTCAAAAAAATTATATAATTCTGAAATAGGAATATCAACGAGGTCGCAAATACTTTTTCCCGCAATTTTCACGTAAGTAGCCTCTTTTTTCAGACGAGTACCATGGCACGACGGGCAGATTGTTTTTCCGCGATACCTGGCATACATTGTAGCATATTGTATTTGATGTTGTCTGCTTTTCAGCATCGCGAAGAAATCATTAAGCCCTTGAAAATATTCATTACCGGTCCACAACAAATTCTTCTGCTCTTCTGTAAGTCGATAATAAGGGCGGTGGATAGGAAAATTAAACTTATCGGCATTGGCTATTAAATCTCTTTTTGCCACGCCCATAACGGGCCCTCTCCACGGCACAATGGCATCATCATATATACTAAGAGATTTATCGGGAATAACGAGGTCGGCATCAATACCCATCACATTTCCAAACCCTTCGCACTCGGCACAAGCCCCAAGAGGATTATTAAAGGCGAACATCTTATCGGATGGGAGATTAAATACCATTCCGTCCGCCTCAAAAGTTTTTGAAAACGGGAACATACGCCACTCATCACCATTTTGCACGGCAACAACACATTTGTCATTACCCTCAAAAAAAGCCGCTTCTACCGAATCGTAAAGTCTATTTACAAGTTCGTTACTTTTACTTGCCTTAACCCTGTCAACAACGAGATAAGCCGGTAATTTAAAGAGCGACACATCATTTATCAAGTCGCTGATTTTACACAAATTACCGCCACAAAACATTCTACTGAAACCTTGAGAAACAAACATTTTCAGCATATCAGAGAAAGCAGCGGATTTAATTTTTTCGGGAAATTTCTTTTCTGTCAACAAAAGGATATGGGTTCCTTCCGGCTGTTTCGTAATAAAATCTATCACATCGTCAACAGTATGACGCTTAACCTCATCACCGGAAATAGGGGAAAAAGTGTGACCAATACGAGCGAAAAGTATTTTCAAATATTCGTAAATCTCGGTAGTTGTGCCCACCGTAGAACGGGGATTATTATTGATAACCTTTTGCTCTATAGCTATCGCAGGTGGAATACCTTTAATAAAATCCACTTCCGGCTTATTCATTCTACCGAGGAATTGACGCACATAACTACCAAGCGACTCCACGTATCTTCTTTGCCCCTCGGCATATAAAGTATCAAAAGCCAAAGAAGACTTTCCGGAGCCGGAGAGGCCTGTAATCACAACGAATTTATTGCGAGGTATCTCTACATCCACCCCTTTAAGGTTATGTACCTTGGCATTTTTTATTATGATATTTTCATTTTTCACTCTCTATCTCCCTAAAGAAACAACAAAAGAATATCTTCCAAATATGAGTTGATATAAAACAACGTAACGACTTATCTTTCAAGCAACAAGAAAAGTTTATTTTTCTGAATAAGAGTTGATAGCACGGATTTCGCCCGTATTCTTATTAAATAAAAGGGAACCAACTTTTTTATCAATAAAATCGGCAGGCAAAGCAATGGAATACCCGAATTGAGGCATAGGCACAACCTTTGTCTCTTTGATTTTATTATCTACAAAAACGGAGATTACCGCTTCTCCCGGCACGTTATAATAAAACCCTTTCTTCTGTTTTGCCTCTTTTTTTGTCTCTTCAGGGATAGTTTTATAACTTCCTTTTATGCTGATATATATAGGGTTACCCATTACATCATCGGCGCTTTTCAAGCCCTCGTCGGTACTAATTCGGGCAATCACATAATCAACCTCATCTTTTGTCGGGGTGATAAAATAGCTCTTTGTTTCTTCTACAACAATACGTTTTCCAAGAAACAACTCAAGTAATTCCGCCTCTTGTTCATCCATCTCTTTGAGCATTGCTTTCAAAGCAGTACCATCAGGTAAGACTTCTAATTCAGCTCCGATTATAGCAGCTCTATTCTCTCTAATTTCGTAAATCTGCTTAGCGGCCATCTCTGCCATTTTCGGAATAGAAGAAGATACAAGTGCCTCCTCTTTCAGGCAAGAGAAGTCGAAAGAGTCCGACTTTCTTTCTGCGATTTTACCTTTTTTTGATGCTGATTTATCATTTTTTTCACCATCATATCTCTCTTTATCTCTTTGATGTGGAGCTCTAAAATCCGAAGATATATTATGTGGATCTACGGAATGTGATGCTTTTGGAATATTTACTCCTTTTATCAAACATGAAGAATAGAAAGAGATATTATTTGCCCATCCTTTCTTATCGGGTAGAACTTGATACATTTTACTTTCATCTACAACAGGTTTCGTATCTATAGATACATTCGTCACCTTCCACACTGCAGACTCGTGACTTATAAAATTTTTAACGGCCAAATATCTTTCGGCATATTGATAAAAAGGACCCGGTATTTCTCTCACACATTGTGCTTTAACTTCAACCACCACCTCCGTTTTAGGAAGGGCATACACTATACCTTGAGGCCTTGTACCCGGTGTAAAACGAGTAACATTTGTCTGTGCCGCAAGCATTAAAGCAGCACATAAGGCACATAGAAATAGAAATAAACGATTCATATATTTTTCTAATTTAATCAACATACAAAGGTACAAAAAAAATCTTAGTTTCAATATGCTAGTATAAAATTAATCAAAGTACCGCCAAACAGCCAAAAAAATTACAACCTCACAAAAAAAGGGATTGAAAATAATTGTATAAACAAATAAAAATTCATACCTTTGTAAGTGTTATTAACAACAATTCCTTTACAAAATATATATCTCAAGCGGCGTCAATTTCGCTTAATGTAGCTATGTGCTATAACGACAACAAATTAATACACCTAATATATGACAACATTAATTAAGAACATCGGACGACTAATACAAACCGAAAACGAGATTCGCCCTTACGTAGCCGGCGAAGCGATGAATCTATTGCCTGAAATAGAAAATGCCTATTTATTGATAGAAGATGAAGTTATCAAATCATTCGGCAAGATGGAAGAAGCCCCATCAACAGCAGATGAAGTTGTAGACGTCTGCGGCAGATATATACTTCCGTCTTTTTGCGATGGTCACACACATATAGTATATGCAGGGAGTCGCGAGCACGAATTTATAGACAAAATAAACGGATTAAGTTACGAAGAGATAGCAAAGCGAGGTGGAGGAATATTAAACTCTGCCGAGCGACTTCACAATACATCGGAAGATGAACTCTACGAGCAAGCATTGACACGCGTCAATGAGATGATTGCTTTTGGTACCGGAGCCGCCGATATAAAATCAGGTTACGGCTTATCGGTAGAGGATGAACTCAAGATGTTGAGAGTAATAAAAAGGCTTAAAGAGACTACTCCTCTCACTATTCGTGCCAATTTTTTAGGCGCACACGCTGTTCCTGCAAAATACAAAAAGAATCAAACCGAGTATGTCGACCTTATCTGTAACGAGATGATACCTGCAGTAGCATCGGAGGGGCTTGCAGAATTTATTGACGTATTCTGCGACAAAGGTTTCTTTACGGTAGAAGAGACTGCCCGAATGCTTGAAACAGGGGCAAAATACGGTCTACGCCCGAAAATACATGCAAACGAACTCGACGTATCCGGAGGTGTACAAGTGGGTGTGAAATACGGTGCTTTATCCGTCGACCATCTTGAAAGAACTACCGAAGCTGAAATAGAAGCTCTTAGAGGCACTTTTACCATCCCTACATTCCTCCCAGGCACCTCATTCTTCCTCGGTTTGCCTTATGGAAATGCCAAAGGTTATATTCAAGCGGGACTTCCTGTGGCATTAGCTTCGGATTATAACCCCGGCTCTACACCTTCCGGCAATATGAAATTCGTCATATCTCTGGCTTGTATCAACATGCGCCTTACTCCGGCTCAGGCTATCAATGCCACTACTATCAATGGCGCCGCCGCTCTTGATTTAGCCAAATCTCACGGATCGATAGCCGTTGGCAAAAAAGCAAATTTCTTCATTACAAAACATATTCCTTCGATAGATTTCATCCCTTATGCTTACACTACCGACATCATCGACGCCGTAGCTCTTAACGGAAAATTTATCATAAACAAACTATAACAACTATGTGTCTACAAAAAGAGATGGAAAAATTGCTGACTTCCCAATTGGAAGAATGGGAAACGGCAAGAAATAACTACGATAATTTAAACGGAGTTAAAATTCGTACTTTTGACTTCGAAAATTTTCAAGTTAAAGTGCAATTCAACCCTGCCAGAATAGTATCTTCCGGAGCGAAAACCGACACAAAATCAATTGCCGAACGGAAGTGCTTTCTCTGCAATGAGAACAGACCTGCAGTACAAAAAGGAATTATCGAAAAAGATTATACCGTGCTGATAAACCCTTTCCCTATTTTTAAAAAGCATTTTACCATCCCTTTTAACAGACATATTCCTCAACATATTACTTGGCAAAACGAAACGGGGGAAATGCCTTATTTGACAGACTTTATCGATTTTGCTCAAAGAATGACCGACTATGTGGTGTTCTATAACGGACCACGTTGTGGTGCATCAGCTCCGGATCATTTCCATTTCCAAGCAGGAAACGCCGATTTCTTACCTCTTATCAACGACTATTTTCACTTAAAGAAAAATAACTGTACATCAGTAGTAACAAGCGGTGACAATTTTGTTATTAACAAGATAGACAATTACTTACGCTCTGTTTATTGTATCGAGAGCGACCGTAAAGATGCCATATACAATGGTTTTTGTACTATCTACGACAAATCGAAATCCAGCAACGATTTCCGTAACGAACCTAAGATGAATTTGGTTTGCAAATATCAAGAGGGAAAATGGTACTTATTCGTCATCCCTCGTAATGCGTTCCGCCCATGGCAATACACCGCTGAAGGCGACAAGGCGTTACTTATCTCTCCGGCAACAGTAGAGATGGGTGGACTTTTCATCACTCCTATTAAAGAGCATTTTGAGAAAATCACCAAAAACGACATCATTGATATATTTAAACAAACCTCTTCAGAAACCCTGATTTGGGAATAATAGTATACGTTTTATGGCTATCGAAAGAAAAAAGAAAAATATATTTGAAGTAGCGGAAGGGGAGAATCTGTTCGTACCAAAATATGGAGATTTCGCAAAGCAAGACCCTCCAAAAATTGAAAAAGAGATGGTGCAACTACCTCCAAAATGCGATAAAGAGCCAATTATCAATGTAGGTATAATGGAGGCAGAAAAAATTGATGTCTCTTTTAATTCCGATTATCTATGCACGGAAATTCCAAATATTAATTTCTATGGTTCTTATTCCTTTGCATCGGAAAACGGAAATATTATTTATGATAACAAACAATTTTCAACACTTCATTTCTACGCAAAAACAAACAACAAAATAGTGCACAACACTTTCTCAATAGAGAATGTAATGATTGGTATTGGTTTTCATTGGGAAAGGCTTGAAAAACAAACTTTTGAAGGAAACTTAACCCTAAGATGTAACAATAATAAAATACTCGTTATAAACAATATAAGTACGGAAGATTACTTATATTCGGTTATTTCAAGTGAGATGAGTGCAACGGCTGGATTAGAACTTCTCAAAGCGCATGCCATAATATCGCGTTCTTGGCTTTTAAAACCGATAATTGAGAAGAGCATTACTACTTGTAATGTCTGCGAAACGGTAACAGAAGAAGAGACAATTCGTTGGTATGAAAGAGATTCTCACACACTATTCGACGTATGTGCCGACGACCACTGCCAACGATATCAAGGCATTGCCAGGGCTGACAACGAAAATGTCAGATCGGCCATAGAGGCCACTCGAGGGGTTGTACTTACCTGCGAAGGCAAAATTTGTGATGCACGCTTCAGTAAATCATGTGGCGGTGTTAGTGAATTATTCTCTTCTTGCTGGGACAATAAAGATGAAAAATATTTGCAACCTATTGTCGACTCCGACTCAGAAAGGGTAATGGAAGATTTGACAATAGAAGAAAATGCCGTAAAATGGATTCTTTCCGAGCACGACTCTTTCTGCAACACTAAAGACGTAGATATATTATCATCTATATTAAACAATTACGATAGGGAGACTACTGACTTTTACAGGTGGAAGGTAGAATATACTATTGATGAATTATCAGAAATAATAAAGGCACGCTCCGGCATTGATTTTGGCACGATAACAGACCTTATACCTTTACAAAGGGGACCTTCCGGCAGAATTACTCGTTTAAAAATAATAGGAACAAAACGCACTCATATTGTAGGCAAAGAGTTAGAAATCAGGAAATGGTTGTCTACATCACACCTATATAGTTCTGCATTTACAGTAAATAAAGCAGAGGGGAAATTCACCCTTACCGGTGCGGGATGGGGGCATGGTGTCGGTCTTTGCCAGATAGGTGCTGCCGTAATGGCTGCAAAAGGATATAAATACGACTCCATACTATATCACTATTTTAAAGATTCCGAATTAACCCAACTATACTAATCTAATATTTTATAAAATGAAAACAAATAAAATATCCCCTTTGGCATGGATACCGACTCTATATTTTGCACAGGGCATCCCTTATTTTATTGTAAATAATATAAGTGTATTAATGCTTGCAAAAATGGGAGTTCCAAACGGAAAGATGGCTCTATTTACAAGTCTGCTCTATCTACCTTGGATGATAAAGCCAATATGGAGTCCGTTTATAGACATATTAAAAACCAAGAGATGGTGGATAATCTCCATGCAAATAATTATGTCGGCAGCCTTTATACTATTGACTCTTACAATACCGCACCCCGACGCTGCCACTATAGCATCGGGAAACACACCGATAAGCATGTTCACCATCACATTACTGCTATTTATTATAACAGCCTTTGCAAGTGCCACTCATGATATAGCAGCGGACGGATTTTATATGATAGCCCTAAATCAAAGCCAGCAAGCAGCATGGGTAGGATGGAGAAGTACTTTTTACAGACTATCAAGTATATTCGGTCAAGGAGTATTGGTTTGGATAGCAGGTACAATAGAGAAAAATACGGCAAATATTCCTTTATCATGGAAGATTACATTATTGGTAACTGCCGTATTATTCACCTTAATATCGCTATATCACACCTTTATAATACCGAAGCCGCAAGGCGACACCTCTGTACTTGATATTGACAACAAAAAGAAGGAAAATACAAAAATTAGCGCAATGGATATTATCATAGAATTCGGACGTACTTTCAAGACCTATTTTATGAAACCCGGCGTGCTACTTGCAATAGTATTTATGCTACTCTACCGCTTACCTGAAGCATTTCTAATAAAGATGTGTACCCCATTTTTAGTAGCATCGAAAGAGGTAGGTGGTTTAGGACTTTCTACACAAGATGTAGGATGGATTTACGGAGTTGTAGGAGTATTTTTCTTAACCATTGGCGGTATATTGGGAGGTACTTTTGCTTCAAAGAAGGGACTAAAAAAATCTTTATGGATTATGGCAACTTTTATGACTCTCCCTTGCGCTACTTTCGTTTATCTATCCATGTTTCAACCAACAAAAACTATAGCTATATGTGCGTCGTTGGCTATTGAGCAATTCGGATATGGCTTTGGCTTTACCGCATATATGCTTTATATGATGTATTTCAGTGAAGGAGAGCATAAAACATCGCATTATGCCATATGCACTGCTTTCATGGCGGCAAGTATGTTGCTCCCGGGTATGGTGGCCGGATATATTCAAGAGGTAATAGGCTACAAATATTTCTTCATTATGGTGATGATATGCTGTATCGCTACTCTCTTTGTTACCTATTTAGTGAATAAAAAAATAGATCCAAACTACGGTATCAAGAAGCAAACAGACTGATTTACAAACTATTGACTGCATAAAATAAAAAATATATTATAATTTTGTCTATTTCAAAAAAAATAGCTAACTTTGCAAGCCAAATTAGAAGAATAATAAATAACTAAAAAATACTGAGTAGCAATGAAAAGAACATTTCAACCCTCTAACAGAAAGAGAAAAAACAAACACGGTTTCCGTGAAAGAATGTCTACAGCAAACGGTCGTCGTGTATTAGCTTCACGTCGCGCTCATGGTCGTAAAAAACTCACTGTTTCAGACGAATATTGCAAAAAAGCATAATTCTCTTTTTTAAGATACATAAAGGGCTGCTTTATTTTACAAAGCAGCCCTTTATGTTTTCTTTATATTGACAATATTATCATCAAAAGCGTTGTATACTTCCATTCCAATTACCTAAAATAAGGCAAAAAAAAAGAAGCTCATTGAGCTTCTCTTTTTTTCTTCTTCAATAGATGAATTGATTATTCAGCAACAACTTCTTCTACTGGAGCTTCAACTACTGTAGAATCTGCAGCAACTTCTTCTTCTGCAGGAGCTTCAACAACTTCTTCTACTGGAGCAACTTCTTCTGTTGCAGTTTCTTCTTCAGCTTTACTACCACAAGATGCAAAAGCTACAGCTGTAGCTACAGCAAGGAATAATACTAATTTTTTCATCGTTTTATAAATAATTAAGTTTGACAAACATTTAAATCGACGCAAAGGTAGATATAATTTTTTGAAGAATACTCGTTTGAACAAAAAAATTTCAAAAAATTTTTTAATTAACTTATCTAACTGAAATACAAACAATTAAGATAATTATAACTTTAAAATAATATGATTTTAAACTAAAAAACTCATAAAAATCGAGTATATAAAAATAATTTTACTTCAAAAAAAAGCGTAATTACATGATTCTATTATGCAAACGTTGCTTTGCAAGTTGCTCATATTCTGTTCCAGGCATACCATAATTTGCATAAGGATAGATAGAAATTCCACCTCGAGGGGTAAAAATACCGGTAACTTCTATATACTTTGGATCCATCAAAGCGATAAGGTCGTTCATAATAATATTCACACAATCTTCATGAAAAGCGCCATGTGAACGAAAGCTAAAGAGGTAAATCTTCAAACTTTTACTCTCTACCATTTTCACGTTAGGTATATATGAAATTTTTATCTCTGCAAAATCGGGTTGAGAAGTAATAGGGCAAAGACTTGTAAATTCCGGGCAGTTAAATTGCACCCAATAATCGCGATCTTGGTGTTTATTTTCAAAAGTTTCGAGCACCTCAGGCGCATAATCTTGTTTATACTCCGTTTTTTTACCGAGTAAGGTAAGTTTATCATCTCTCATAATTATACTCCTTTTTGGTTAGGGTTCCAAATAAATTTATGTAATTGTAATTGTAGGTGTGCGTTTATTAGCGATTGGTTATTCTTCATAATGTCAACGATTTTCTCGGCAGAAAAATTTCCCCACACCACACCGATATAGATTTGAGGCATAGGTTTTTGACATTCGGAATAATATTTATTAAAGTATTGTATGGTATTCAACATAGCTGTAACATCCTCATCAGAACCTACAACGTATTTAATCACATCGAATTCCGTAAGATTTAAGAAGTTATTTTGCTTCATATAAGGTTCCATTCCGGAAGAAGGCAACTTATAATCAATGGTAAAAAACAATTTTCCACCATCGTTACATACCTTTTGGAATGGGGATAAATCTACGGCACCATTTGTTTCGATGTTTACAACAAAGCCACACTCTATTAAAGAAGCGATTAACTTCTCCACATTTTTTGCCAATAAAGGTTCGCCCCCGGTGATAGTAACGGCTTTAACATCCTCACGAAGCGACGCAAGAATTTGAGGTATCGTCAGCTGTTTAAATGTAAAATCTATACAATCAGCATCCCACGCATATTTTGTGTCGCAATAAGAGCATCTAAGGTTACAGCCTGCCAATCGAATAAATTGAGCCAGAACACCGGCGCGTTTTCCCTCGCCTTCAATACTGCAAAAAATTTCTACTACGTTAAAGGTCATTTAATATAGGAGGCTACATTATTAATACTTTCTTGTACATCAACTCGGTAGCAATAAGGCTGTAATAAGTTGCAAAAATATTCTGCGAGGAGTTCGGCTGTAGGATTAAAAGGGAGTACATCGTTGAGCACCTTATGATCTAAAGGCTCGACAACGAGTTTTTTTATCTCGGTAAAATCCATTATCATACCATTTTTATTTACCTTATCGGCACGCAAATAGATGTCAACAATCCAATTATGACCGTGAAGCACCGTGCATTTAGATTCATAATCGAGGCAAAGGCGATGAGCAGCACTTATCTCCACCCTCTTTTTAATTTCAAACATAAGGCTTTTTTATTTTTTATTATTCAAAAAAAGTTCCAGACCATGACGGCGAAGTTTACATGCAGGGCAATGGCCGCATCCGTCGCCGATAATACCATTATAGCAAGTAAGTGTTTCGTAACGAATTACATCCAAAACGCCAAGATTATCAGCCAATTCCCAAGTTTGAGCCTTATCGAGCCACATCAACGGCGTGTGTATAACGAACTGATGTTCAAGGGCAAGATTGAGAGTAACATTTAAACTGCGGATAAAAGAATCGCGACAATCGGGATATCCAGAAAAATCGGTTTGCGACACTCCGGTGATTAGATTATCACAATCGTGCTCCATAGCATACACAGCAGCAATAGAAAGAAAGAATAGATTTCTGCCGGGTACAAAAGTATTAGGAGGAGTATTTGCAGGTTTCTCTTGATCCATTTCCATAGAGCTGTCAGTCAATGAATTTTTACTTAAAGAGGCAATAAAAGGGATGTGCATCACCTCGAAAGGCACTCCTGCTTTTGCGGCTATATTACGAGCTATTTCCACCTCATTCTCATGCTTTTGTCCATAGGCAAACGACAAAGCATACACTTTATCGAATTTTTTTATAGCCCAAAACAAGCATGTTGTAGAATCTTGCCCTCCGCTAAATACTACTAATGCGTTATTATTCATAAAATATTGAAATTATAAAAACGAGACATACGAGTCTCAAAAAAAAAACTTGTTTTTTACGTGGTTGACCAAGCACACGGCCAGTTTCGGGAAGAATACCCAAACTCGAAGCTATTAAAAATCATGCGATTATAACCAAAAGAAAGTTTTACTATTTCTTCTTTTCGCACGTCACAAAGATAATATAATAATTTTAAATAGGCAAACGCAATAAAATTTTTACTTAAGCCGGCGGGAAACTATTATTCTCATGGCAGGAAACTATTATTCTCATATAGTTTTAAAATACGTCACTTTATTAATCCGCAATCGGAATCAGTATTCTCAAAATCCACACCTATGAGTCTTCTACCGGGAAATAAGCCCATTTGGTAAATCCGTAACCGGAATTATCCTCATCTCCAAAAAGGGGAATATTATCTTTGAAAAAGCATACTATTTTCGATATAGAAATGAAGAGAATCGAATAGATAATAAATAGTTATTATCGGATTAATCATTTTTCGAAAGGGTTTAAATACACTCTATTATGTAAAGTATTAATAACCTCAAGGGCATTATTTGTCAGAATATCTCCGAATTGCATCAAAGCAAGGGGTACCTCCTTTAAGCCCGGGGCATAAGGTGGTTGAATATACGGCACATCGCTAAGAGTGAATCCAAGATTAAGGTAAAATTTCACTCTACGTTTACGTATTGCCAATTCATATTCGGGCACATCTTCATCGATTTTTTCCACTTCAAGGATAACGGGTAGATTGAGGTGTCTCTTTTCGAGGAATTTCTTCATTATCTGCGAGCCGAAGCCATGAGCTTTATATTTTGGAGAGACAGCGAGGTACTCCACATAATAGAAGGATGTAAATTGCCAATATACTAATATAGCAATAACCCTTCCTCTCTCGTCATAGACAGCGATAAAGTGATAAAAATCTTTTGACAGCAATTTTTCAACATCTTCTATTCTTCTACGTTCGTCGTCAGGGAAAGAGTTGATATAAATGTCCATAGCCGACACGAAAAGGGGGTTGGACGAGTCGATAATACGGTGAAAAGTAAACATAACAAAAAAAAGGCTGCCTTGCGAACAAGGCAGCCGAAAGAAAAACAAATTATTAACGCTTAAAATTTTTCTATAAATGCAATAGTATCGTTTTTAGCTATACGAGCGCCTTGTTCTTTAGTAGCTTCTACGATAACGCCATCGAAAGGAGCATAAACGATTTCAAGGTTAAAGCTGGTTTGTATAGCGCAGAGGTAATCACCCTTCTTGTATTCTTTACCCGGAGCAGGAGCATAAGATTTATCTTCGTAATCGAATTCCCAAAGGAGGGTACCTGCTACAGGAGCAACAACAGGTTCTGCGTTAGGGTGGCGTAATTGACGGAGGTCAGGAATTACAGAAACACCTGCAGCTTTGAATTTGGCAGTCATTTTCTCTTCCAATTCGCGGTTGAAGCGGCGTTTAGCTTCTCCTGATTTATATTCACGATATTGTTTTTCGTGCATAGCAAACTCAAAGAGTTCCTCATCGTCTTGACCGAAGTCCCAACCGAGCTCTTTCATACGGCCTCTAAATTCAGGGAGTACGTCAGGATAATTATCTTGAGGGTTACCGGTAAAGAATTCTTTACCTTGAGCTTTAGCGAGTTCAATGATTTCCGGATCGAGTTTACCAGGCAATTTACCTGCTTTACCGAGAATCATACCCCATGTATTGTTATCAATCATAGTCCAACGTCCTTGACCTTTACTCATTGACAATACATTCATAAGGGCTACATTCTTCACATATTGAGAGAATGGAGTTACGAGAGGTGGGTTACCGAGTTTAGGCCAAATATATTTCACCTCGTCGAAGAGTTGAACAAGGAGTTCGTCTTCAGAGAGTTCTGCTTTACCTTGAGCTTTAAGGCCGGCATTGATTACAGCGTGAACGCCTTTAAGGTCAGCCATCAAAGAACCCATCATACCACCAGGAAGTCCACAACCAACGAGGAGAGAAGACATAAATCTGTTACGAGGGTCGATGAAATAGCCGAGGAAGTCGTCGATAAAACTTTGAGTAAGGCGGCGAGCCTCCATATAAGCTTTCATGTTAATATCAGGTACAGTAAAGCCGGCTTCTTTAAACATTTGTTGGATAGTGATAACGTCCGGGTGAACCATACCCCAAGAGAGCGGCTCGATAGCAACGTCGAATACATCACCACCTGCTTTTGCTATTTCGAGCATAGAAGCAACAGAGAAACCTGGACCTGTATGACCGTGATATTGAACGATAATATTTGGATATTTTGTTTTAATATATTTTACAATTTCTCCCAACATTGTAGGGCGACCGATACCTGCCATATCTTTCAAGCAGATTTCTTGAGCACCGGCTTCTACGAGTTGGTCTGCCATATTCATGTAATATTTAGCATTGTGTACTTGAGAGTATGTAATACACATAGTGGCTTGTGCAGTCATACCTGCCTCTTTTGCCCATTTAATAGAAGCGGCGATATTACGAACGTCGTTCAAACCACAGAAGATACGAGTGATATCTACACCTTGTGCATGTTTTACTTTGTACATAAGTTGGCGAACATCGGCAGGAACAGGGTCCATACGCAATGCATTAAGGCCACGGTCTAACATATGAGTTTTGATACCTGCCTCATTAAAAGGTTTTGTAAAAGTACGCACTGCTTGGTTTGGATTCTCACCATAAAGCAAGTTTACTTGCTCTGATGCACCACCATTTGTTTCTACACGTGCAAAGCAACCCATATCGATAATTACAGGTGCGATTTTTGCCAATTGATCTTTACGAGGAACATACTTACCAGAAGATTGCCACATATCGCGGTAAACCAAACTGAACTGAATTTCTCTTCCCATGTCTTAATATTTTATTAGATTTAATTATTAGATTTTCCTTCTTTTTTTGCCTTTTACAAGACTGTTATTTTAGGCCGTAAATATCGGAATTTTTTTTGAATATTCAAAATCGAGACACAAATTTTTCAGCATTTATTTAAAAAAACTTCCGAGCCGTTTCTGTTTGATATTTTTTGCAAAATAGTCCCATTTTGATAAATAAAAATAAGTTTATTACCTGAATATTATTTGATTTTATGCTAAAATAATCTACAATCCCTTTTCAACTATTATTTTGAACCCCGAAAATATGGTCTTTTTTCGTCGAAAAATTTATTTTCCGTCGTTTTTTTAATTTTCAATTCAAGAAATTTTTCCGTATTTGATACTTCAGCTATGCATTTGTGATTTTAATTAAAATTCGAATATCTGCTTTAAAACATGTTTTTCATCATATACTTCCGCTTTAATAGTTTCGGAATTCAGATAAAGAATAATATAATATCTACCTTGCACATCGTCGTTGTAATTTTTAGCCGAGAAATTTGTAATTATTTGAGTGCAATTATCATTAATTTCTTCAATATCAAAGGTATGTTCATGGCCGGCGAGTATTAATTCGGCATCAATATTATCAAAAACATTTCCCAAACAAAGCATCATTCTCAGGTTTCGGAACCAGCTTATTGCGGATTTAAAAGGATGATGCATAAGGATAATTGTATTTGTATTTTCCGAATTAATGGTTTTAAGCCATTGTTTTTGTTTATAAAGTCGGCATAACGGTTGGTTTGTATCCATCAAATAGAAGGAGACATTTGGCAATTTTATAAAAATATTTCCAACCTCAGGTATTGAATCATTTATCAAATAAGAAGGGAATACGTAAAAGAAACGAGCATCAGGATGTTTGTTTATCCCTTTAACATAATCGTGATTACCGAGCACTGCCAGTGTAGGAATTGTTGGTGAAATGTGTTTAAAATCATCAAAATATCTATCCCAATAATATTGATGAGGACGCTCGATAAGGTCGCCCAATTGAAATATACCGTTTATATTATGATGAGCAATAATTGACTCTACAAGTGTATCGGTACCGGAATATGTTTTATCTTGAATATCAGCCAATACAAGAAAAGCGAGCGAATCGTTTTTCGGAACATAGGTTTCGTACCATTGCGACATAGTATCGTTGGCCACAATAGAATATTTCCATCTTCCCGGCTTAAGAGGTACTTTGGCATAGAAATATCCAGCTTCTCCGCCTTGAGTTTTGATATATTGATATTTTGCCGGAACAAAGAAAGAATTATCCAGAGAGGCCGTATCACTTTGGAATTCGGAATCTACTACCGACGGCACTGAGGCGGAGGCATTTACAGAAGTAGTAAAATACTGATTTACAGGCATCCAAATTACTCCATACTGATATATTGTATTTGCAGAATCGGTGAGTGGGACAGATTGCCACGTTACATATCTTTCTGAAAAATCTTCTCCGAAAGAGAGTTGTATATGAGCGATTTTACTATAAACGGTGTATGATGGTTCCGGTTTGTTATGAAACCACACTTTCCATCGCAATACACATAATAATGTAAGGGCACCAATCACTACTAATGTGATAATGAACAATATTTTTCTCTTCATATTAACAATCTATTTGAGTTACAAAGGTAAACAATTATTTTGATATCAAATAAATAAAGGTGTACATCATTCGACATACACCTTTAAATATTATTTGAGTTACATAAATACAAATATATAATCTTTTGTATTTTTCACAAATAGGCATTAAACAACAGATGGAAAATGCCAATTGAAAAAAGAGATTTATTATTCAGCGGACTCTTCATTTTTCTCTTCAAAATCCGAATTACCGGATTCTATTAAGAGGTTATACCACTGAATAAGTTTTTTAATATCGGAGTTGTGCACTCTATCTCTATCGAAGTCCGGCAAGATTTGAGCGAAATACTCTCGTAATGCGGCTCCATCAGCTTTAGGGTCACACGAAGCGACGGCACCTTTTTCAAACTCTTGCATTGTTTTAAGCACTTGGCGCAAAGGCACTTCATCGGTTTCCGTATACATTGCCACATCGGCAAGAGCAACCACTCTATCTCTCGGATAAGAAGGAAAACGTTTTCCATCTACTAAAGATTCGACGATTAGTATTGAATTATTACGAGAGATTAACTTAAACAATCCCGGTTTTCCGGAAATAGACAATATTGTTCTTAGCATAATAGATATATAAAAAATTAATTGCCCATATCAACTACGTTTAATTCACCGGAATAAGTTACATTAAATGTAGACCCCTTCTTAGATTTAGCATTAAGGGTAACAGAATTCTCAGTAAGAACGAGTTGTCCGGAAACAAGGTAGTAAGAAATACTAAAGTAGCTTGTAGATTTTTCGAAGTCGGTATTAACGAAGCAACCTGTATCAAATCCGTTTTCGAAACCATGACTTGCTTCAGCAACACCTTCTTTAATAGTGCTTGAAAGAGGGAATTTACCTACAGGGATAGTACCGTCAGGGTTTGAGTAGAAGTTGAGCCAAACACGATTTGCAGTACCATCATAGAGCACTAATTGATATTGATAAGCATCGGCTTCGGCAGATTTACCGAGTCTATAGAATTGGATTACCTCGTTGCAAGTGATATTGAAAGTACTTACTTCATCAGGTTCGTATTGAAAATCGCCTTCAGGGTCGGTCGGGTCTCCACCACCGCTTGTTTCATCAGTGATATTAAGCGGACCGGTATATTGATAAACCTCTTCACTGCCGTCGAGTTTTGTAATTTGTAATTCAATATGAGCAGCCTCGGCAGTTCCGCTTACAACAACTTGACCTTCTGTACATAATTCAACATCTTGAACTGCATTATTTACATTATTAATGTAAGTACCAAAATAAGCAACATCCAATTTACCACCAATAGTTTGATTAGTTTTGCCATCAGATGTAAGGACGATAGGATAAGTACCTGGTGTAGGCATTGTTGCAGTACCGTTTGGGGAGAGCAATTCGATTTTAACTAAGGTACCGCTATTACTATAATTACCGGCACCATCCCATTCTACATCACCAATTCTGAACACGAGATTATAGTGATGAGCACCCCAATTTTTATATCCGTCGTATGTTGCTCTATACCAAGTAACATCATAAACAGTAGGTTCTTTGCCACAAGAAACCATTCCTAACAAAACAAGAGCAAAAACTGCTACTAATGTAAAGAAATTCTTTTTCATATGTATTAATAATTAATAGTTATTCGAGATGCAAAGTTAATGAAACATTTTAAAGCGACCAAATTATTTTTTCAAAAAAAATGCCACCTACAAAACATAGGTGGCACATCAAAATAAATAAAAGATATTATGCATTCACGAAAGGCAACCAGCGCACATAGCAGAAATTCATTCTATGTGGAAGGTCGTCGTTATTAGGGAACATTCTGAATCCCATACGGAATTGTCCGCTTTGAGATAATTGATGTTTTAATTCGAAATACAATTTCGTGCCCTCGGTTTTCATCAAATTAAATTCTTTAACCTCCTTGATATGATCGTGACCTTTAGCATCGCGGAAGGTGATAACAAGTTCAATGCCGATTCTATTATCCACAAGACCTTTTGTATCGACAACGGTAGAGAACAGCACTTTATCACCAACAGCATACATATCTGCATCAGGGAAGTAGCATTTTACCGGTTCCACTTCGATATCATTCCAACCTTTTGCCATTACAGATTTCCATTCCGCTATTTCACGTGCTTTAGCGAAATTATCTCTAACAATCATATTAGTACGTTTATTCATAGGATTGTAGAATTTAGAGATATAGTCATCAATCATCCTCTTCATAGTGAAGCGAGGAGTAATTTCTGCGATGGACTTTTTGATATATTGTATCCATTCAGGGGAATAACCTTTAGTATTCTTAGCGAAATAGAGAGGAATAATCTCGTTTTCAAGCATAGAATAGATAGTAGCGGCATCGAGTTGATCTTGATAAGTTTGGTTTTCGTAAGTACGTTTTTCCGTAAGAGCCCAACCAGCGCCTTTCACGTAACCTTCAAACCACCAACCATCGAGAACTGAGAAGTTTAGCACTCCATTCATTTGTGCTTTTTCGCCGGAAGTACCGGAAGCTTCGAGAGGTCGTGTAGGGGTATTAAGCCAAATATCCACACCTGAGATAAGGCGTTTTGCGAGGCGCATATCATAATTCTCCAAGAAAATAATTTTTCCGAGGAATTGAGGCATGCGAGAAATCTCTATTATTCGTTTAATAAGGCCTTGACCTCCTCCATCTGCAGGGTGAGCTTTTCCTGTAAAGAGGAATTGAACCGGATGAATAGGGTCGTTAACAATTTTCTCCAAGCGTTCCAGGTCTGTGAAGAGCAGATGTGCTCTTTTATATGTAGCAAAACGACGTCCGAATCCTATTATCAATGCATTAGGATTAATTTTGTCGAGAATAGAAACGATTTTTGAAGGATCATTTTGATTTTTCAACCAGCTGGTTGTAAATTGATCCTTGATATAATCGATGAGTTTGTTCTTTAACTTGGTTCTTGTAGCCCATATTTCCTCGTCCGGCACATTATATATAGCCTTCCATATTTTCATATTCGATTGGTCGGCATAGAAATGTTTATCGAAATATTTTTCGTAAAGAGCTTTCCATTCAGAAGTAGCCCAAGTAGGCATATGAACTCCGTTAGTAACATAGCTTACATGGAGTTCTTCCGGGAGATAACCCTTCCAGATAGGATTAAACATCTCTTGGCTTACTTTGCCATGAAGCCAGCTTACACCGTTGACGTATTGGCATGTATTGCAAGCAAAGATAGACATACAGAATCTCTCTTGTGAGCCCGGGTTTTCACGGCCCATATCCATTAAATCGTTCCAAGTGATTCCCAATTTTTCAGGATATCCGCCCATATATTTTCCGAAAAGACCTTCGTCGAAATAGTCGTGACCGGCAGGAACAGGAGTATGAACGGTGTATAATGATGAAGCGCCTACTACCTCCAAAGCCTCTTGGAAAGAGAGTCCCTCTTGCACGTAATCCTCAAGACGTTGTATATTAAGGAGTGCCGCATGACCTTCGTTGCAGTGATAAACATCTTGTTTAATACCGAGTTTTTTGAGGGTGAGCACGCCACCGATACCGAGCAAGATTTCTTGTTTGATACGATTTTCCCAATCGCCACCATATAATTGGTGAGTAATTGAGCGGTCGAATTCGCTATTCAACTCCATATCCGTATCGAGCAAATAGAGAGGCACTCTACCCACTTGCACTTTCCATACGTTAGCATATACTACTCGTTCAGGATAAGGCACTTCAACAATGAAAGGAGTACCATCGGCATTCTTCACTTGAGTAAGAGGAAGATGGCCGAACTGCTGAGCTTCATAGTTTGCTATTTGTTGTCCGTCAACACTTAAAGTTTGAGTAAAATACCCATAACGATAGAGGAAACCAATAGCCACCATGTTCACTCTACTATCGGAAGCCTCTTTAAGGTAATCACCGGCGAGTACACCAAGGCCACCGGAATAGATTCTCAAGTGGTCGGTAAGGCCGTATTCCATAGAGAAATATGCAACAGAAGGTACTTTATCGTTGTACTTTTCTGCCATATACTCTTTATACATATCATAAACACGATCGAGGTCGGCTAAGAATTTAGCATCTTTCTCCAGCTCTTTCCAACGCTCAGAGCGAGCTTTTTCAAGCATACTGAGGGGATTGTGTTTAGTATCCGTCCACAAATCCTCATCAATAGATTTAAACAAATTCTTAACGTCTACACTCCACACCCACAATAAGTTATGTGCCAATTCATCAAGACGTTGAAGCTTTTTAGGCAATTTGTTTTTTACTGTAAACTCAACAAAATTAGGTTCGTTTACACTATTCACTTTTATTTCCATATTAAATGATAGCTATCTCCATTACGGATGGTTATATTATTATACTAGAAATTATTTCAATTTATTTTGTAGAGCCACGGAGTATGCCTCTTTATATAACTCGAAGAAATTTGTCCATCGAGTTTTTTTAGCATATTCTTTCGCGGCATTTTTAACGGCATTTATTTCGCCGTTTTCTTTATAAGATTTGATGGCAATAATTTGCTCTGCGACTTTTGCGCTTACAAAATCAAAATTTTTATCGTCACGGCTAATTACGGCAACACCTTTATTAACATCCTGGCCATCAGGAGCAACCCAGTTACCAAAACCGGAAAGAGAGGTAGTAACGGTAGGAATTCCAAAAGCCACACTCTCCATAGGAGTATATCCCCAAGGCTCATAGTATGAAGGGAATATAGTGATGTCAAAGCCGGCAAGTAACTGATAATAAGGGATATCAAACACACCATCGTCTCCACAAAGGTATGCCGGTACAAAAACCACCTTAACTTTATTTTCCTTTGAATTTACCAATCCCTTATTTTTCAACTCGTTAATTATAAGGTCGTTATAAGGTCTCATCAAATTATGAGTTGTAATTCCGTCACCACTATTATTAGATAGATCTTTTGCACCGGAATGCCAAGCAGGGACGAGAATATAAGCCAAAACAGGAATATTATTTGTAGCATTAATCTTACTTAAAGCATCAATATATATGTCGATACCCTTGTTTTTATACTCGTATCTGCCGGAAATAGCAGTTATAACGGAGTTTGGATCGATTTTTTCGTTCAACAACTGCTGAGCTACCTCTATTAATTTTTTACGAGAGGCATTAGAAATATTTTTTAATGCAGCACCACGTGGCACGAAGTCGAGCTCAAATCCGTTAGGAGTAACAACATCTGCCGGTTTCTCCAGCAATTGAATACATTCGTTATTGGTGATATTACTTACAGTAGTAAAGCAATCGGCAAGATGAGCGGCATGATATTCTACCGAATGTTTACTTGCTACATTAAGCTCTTCCGCCATCTGAAATCCATGATATCCTTCGAAATATGTATATAACTCTTTACCATTACCGGCAATAGACCTACCTACGGTAGTAGCGTGAGTTGTAAACATCGTGGCTATATTATCACAATATTTTTTGATATAAAAAAGCCCGAAACCGGTCATCCACTCATTGAAATGAGCAACAACTTTTTTTGATGTAAGTTTATAGAACTCGCAATATGCTTTTATAACGATGCCGGAAGCGATTCCAAACATTCCTGCCTCATCGTAATCTCCATACGCATGCAAAGAATCAACACCGTATTCTTGCCACATCTCGGTATAAATATCATTCTTTTTAGAGTACAATGTAGAAAAATCGACCAATAATGCTTTTGGGCTACCGGGAATATCCCATTTACCAATACGGGCGGAAATAGAATATGTACTTTGTAGATACTTTAAAAAATCCGTCTCTTCTTCCGCTATAAACAATTTATTATCAGCATCTTTATTAAATTCAGGACCTATAAAAAGCACATTATTATTTAAATATTTAACCATGCTTTTCGCTTTAGTAGAAAGCACGGCATAAATACCACCTATCTTATTACATACTTCCCAACTGATTTCAAAAACAAAATCAGGCTTAATCATTTTTCCCATTTTTATACTCAAATAATCTATTTTTCAAATGCAAAGTTACACAAACATTTTGAAACTGCAAATTTATAGAATATTATTATAGCAATATTTCTGCAATATTTCTTCCTAAATCAATATATAATTATAATTATCAGTATTTTACAAAAATCAATTTAATGAATTATTTTTACTCATAGAAAGTAAAAACAATGTTATACAACATATAATTTCAACAATTTAACTATTTACACTATCGACACCTACTCTAAAATATATAAATAAGCGACATAATATTCAATGGCACGGATATTGCTAATATATGGTAAACGGTTAAAAACCGACAAAAGCAATAAGTAGTATAAATCACGGACAAAATGACAACGATAATAGTGCCATATTGTCAGCAAATACAATAAATAAACATGTTTAATTTATCAGACGATTTACAAGCAGAGATTATACCGATAAACACGTCGACAGAAGAGCAAACTATTGAATGTAAGGATAATGATGTATTACCCACCTTACCGATGCGAGACAACATCTTGTTTCCAAGGGTTATCATACCCGTTAATGTAGGTAGGAAAAAGAGTCTTCGAGCAGTACGAGAAGTGTATCAAAAAGCGGGAGAATTACTAACGGTTACACAGATAGACCCTCGAGTAGAAGACCCGAATATTTCCGATTTTTATGAATATGGCACTATTGCCAGCATTATAAGAATCATAGATTTACCTGATGGAAATGTCACAGTAATACTTCAAGGAAAGAGACGTGCCCGTATATGTGAAGTAACATCCACTACTCCTTATTTGCAATCAAGAATTGAATTAGCACCTGAAATAGAGGTTTCCGAAGAGGATAAAGCCACTTTTGAAATAAACGTAAGTGCTATTAAAGACTCAGCTTTAGAAATAATAAAAGAGAGCACTTCCATCCCAAAAGAGGTTGGCTTTGCTTTAAGAAATTTCGACAATCCTGTTACATTAATTAATTATATATGTAATAATTTCAATCTCGACATCAAGACTAAAGTAGAATTGTATGCCGAGCCAAGCCTAAAAATTAGAGCTGAAAAACTGTTTCTACACTTGATAAAAGAGCGTCAGATTATTGACTTGAAGAATAATCTACAACAAAAGGTGCGCTTGGATATCGACCAACAGCAGAGGGAATTCTTCCTACATCAACAGATGAAAACTATTCAAGAGGAGTTGGGTGACGACGGCACTAATGATTTTGACGAGTTGATAGCCAAAGCCAAGAAGCAGAAATGGGATGAAAAGACTAAAGAGGTATTTGAAAAAGAACTTCGCAAAGCTCAAAGGATGAACCCATCGACTCCCGACTATTCCGTACAAATAAATTATTTGGAAACGATGGTGGGACTGCCGTGGAACAAATACACAAAGGATAATTTTAATATCAACAAAGCAACAAAGATTATCAACCGCGACCACTTCGGAATGGAGAAGGTAAAAGAGAGAATAATAGAATACCTTTCGGTGCTTAAATTAAAGGGCGATTTAAAATCCCCGATAATATGCCTTTACGGCCCTCCGGGAGTTGGAAAAACGTCATTATGCAAATCTATAGCGGAATCATTAGGAAGGAAATACACCAGAATGTCGCTCGGAGGACTGCATGATGAAGCGGAAATACGCGGTCACAGACGCACATATATCGGAGCAATGCCGGGTAGAATTATTCAAAACATAAATAAATGTGCATCTTCAAACCCGGTTTTTGTACTCGATGAGATAGACAAAATAAGTGCTGACTACAAGGGAGACCCAAGTTCAGCATTATTGGAAGTGCTTGACCCCGAGCAGAATTCCACTTTCCACGACAATTTTTTGGATATAGATTTCGACCTCTCTAAGGTTCTGTTTATTGCAACGGCAAATGATATCAGCTCTATTGACCGTCCTTTGCTCGACAGGATGGAACTCATAGAGGTAAACGGCTACATCACGGAAGAGAAATTGGAAATAGCTACTCGCCACTTAATTCCAAAACAACTTGAAATACACGGAATTAAGAAGGAGCAAGTGAAATTTTCAAAACCTGCATTAAGGGCTATAATAGAGAATTATACTCGTGAAAGCGGGGTTCGTTCACTGGAAAGAAATATTGCAAAAATACTTAGAAAAGTGGCTCGTCAAATTGCTCTGGATGAAAATTTCACTACCACTATCGAGCAGAAAGACTTGAAAGAGTATTTAGGTACCACACATATCGACCACGATATTTACGATATAAGCGGATATACCGGAGTAGTTACCGGACTTGCATGGACTCAAGTAGGTGGTGAGATATTATATATCGAGACGTCGCTTAACAATCAGAAGGACTGCAAATTATCTATGACAGGTAATTTAGGTAACGTAATGAAAGAGTCGGCACAACTCGCTATGGAATTCATAAAAAGCCACACTGACGAACTTGGTATTACACAAGAATTTCTTGACAACCACAGCATCCACATCCACGTTCCGGAAGGAGCGACTCCGAAAGACGGACCTTCTGCCGGTATCGCAATACTCACTGCTATGACGTCGGCATTCACAGGTAAAAAAGTAAAGGACAGACTTGCAATGACCGGAGAGATTACTCTTCGTGGAAAACTGCTCCCTGTAGGTGGTATCAAAGAAAAAATATTGGCTGCAAAACGTGCAGGAATTAAAGAAATAATCTTGTGCAATGACAATCAAAAAGATATTGAAGATATCAACCCTAACTATCTAACCGGCCTCACATTCCACTATTGTAAAACGATGATGGAAGCGTTAAAAATTGCATTAGTATAGTGATTATCCGTGTACAATAAAAAAACGCAATATCCATTTAACGGGTATTGCGTTTTTTTATTTAGTATGTTCTGATTAAAAATTTCTAAAAGCTCTGACAGCCACACTCTCGTATTTGTTCTCATCAGAAACAGCGGAGCCGCTGCGGGATACGTTAAAAGCATGACGGGCAGACATCTCGGAACTGGACCAGTACCAACTACTTGTAAATCCTTGACCGCCCAACATCTCTATAGCGATACTGATAGGGCCCTTATCTCC
This sequence comes from Paludibacteraceae bacterium, assembly GCA_016292775.1. Taxonomy (GTDB): domain Bacteria; phylum Bacteroidota; class Bacteroidia; order Bacteroidales; family Paludibacteraceae; genus Aphodosoma. Next base: position 28,220 of record JAEDFN010000007.1, on the reverse strand, counting down.
TTCTCCTTTATTAGCGACTGCCAACAAGAAGCGTAATCCTCCGGCACATGGCAAATACCAACCATCACCATGACTCATACACCATTTCACTGCAGGGGATCCTTCTTTACCTAATTGCACTACAATAGCATCTGTATTAGCTACGCCACAATCCGGATTATTAACAAGTTCCGGTGAATTAACATTCAATATACCGGAAATATCCTGCATAGTTTTTTTTGTTTTAGCCGGATACCAGCATACCTCAACCTCGTCGAGTGAAACGGCAATACCATGACCATCACCTTTATCAAAAAACACCACACCTTTACTACCATCTTCAAACACTTTAATTGTGCCTACTAAAGAGGTAGACTCTTGTGCATTTGAAATAAAAGCAAACAAGAATGCGCTCAGTAACAAAAACAACTTTTTCATAAAATTACAAATAAAAAATAATAATAAATTATTTCACTAAAGTGCCCAAAGGTCCTTCAACAGAATTATACATCTCTTCGATAGTAGAGGCATAATTCTGAAGGATTACAGCTCTGCGCAATTTCAAAGTAGAAGTAAGTTCTCCGGCCTCCATAGTAAATCCTTTCGGTATAAGGCGGAACTTCTTTATATGCTCATAACCTGCCATATCCTTTTGGGCTTCTGCAATTCGCTCTTCAAACAACTTATACACTAAAGGATTCTCGAGCAAATCTTCAATACGGTTATAAGATATATTCTGCTGTTGAGCAAAAGCCTTAACAGCCTCGATATTCGGAGCAATAATGGCGGTAACGAAATTTCTATTGTTACCAATAACCGCTATTTGCTCTATATATTTATCCATCCCGAGAGCTGTTTCAATTTGTTGAGGGGCAATATATTTTCCATTAGAGGTTTTAAAGAGGTCTTTAATACGGTCGGTCATAAATAGCACATCACCATCGAGACGACCGGCATCACCGGTACGGAACCATCCATCGACAAATGCAGCCTTAGTAGCCTCCGGTTTATTATAGTATCCGGAGAATACCGTCTCTCCTTTTACCAAAATCTCGTTATCCTCACCAATTTTCACTTGTACACCGGGCATTAAACTACCAATAGAACCAAGAACATAATTCTTGTACGGATAGCAGCACACGGAAGCGGTAGTTTCGGTAAGTCCGTAGCCATAAACAAGAGGAATACCCATACTAATGAAGAATTTAGCAAGTTTGTCATCCATTGCTGCACCCGCAACAGGGAAAAGACGACCCTTGTCGATACCCACAATTTTCTTCAAAGTAGAGAATACCAATTTATCTGCAAGTTTGTATCTGAACCACAATCCGAAAGAAGCCCTTTTTCCTAATCTACGATAGTTAAAGTTATAATCTTCTCCTACAGCTATTGTCCATGTAACCAAAGCTTTTTTCAATGGCGAGAAGGAGTCGATTTTATTTTGTACACCGGCAGCAATTTTCTCCCAAAAACGAGGAACGGAACAGAGCATTGTAGGGCGTACCTCTTTGATAGTTTGTTGTATTTCGGAAGGATATTGATTGAGATATACCTTCACATCACGAGTAAGACAATAATAGACCCAAGCACGCTCAAAGATGTGAGTCATCGGCAAAAACGACATGGAAGTATCGTTTTTAGATATACTCGTCAATCTTTCTATATGGATACGCATTGCTTCGAGGAAACAAGAGTGCGGGAGCATAACGCCTTTTGGCTCTCCCGTAGTACCTGAAGTATACATTATTATCGCCAAATCTTTATCTGTGGCAGCTTTTGTTCTACGGTTTACCTCTTTCTCATACTCATTAACATCAAGATTAAGAAGCGAATCAAAATAAACAGCTTTTGTACAACCTTTGATATCGACACTTGGATCAAAAACCACTACATGCTCAATATATTGATTTCTCTCCAAAATAGGTAAAACATTATCGAACTGCAATTGCTCTCCAACACAAACAATTTTTATTTGGGCATCATTGACGATATACTCTATTTGCGATTCGGATGCAGTTGCATACATAGGTACGGAGATAGCTCTATTTGCATAATTAGCGAAATCCACGATAAGAGACTGTGGCATATTTTGGCTGCAAATAGCTATTCTATCATGTTCTTGAACACCGAAAGAAGCCCAAACTTCAGCGATTTGATGGGAACGAATATAGAATTCATTCCAAGAAATATCCACCCATTTTGCTAAGGCTTTATCACGATAAAAAAGCATGGTTCTGCCGGCATGTTTTTTTACCTTTACTTCCAACAATTTGGAAAAATGAATTGCTTTATCCATAATAGAACCAAGATATTAACGTATAGTACGCTATAGTTTATAATAATCATTCGTTTGGTCGTCTTCGGCCATTATTTTTATTTTTATTCATCACATTAATGGTTTTAAGGGCGAAACGAGCAGCGGCTTGTTCTGACTGACGTTTATTAAAACCTACCCCCATACCCATTTGTTTTTCATCAACAAAAACACGGCTTTGGAATTTCATCTTATTATTTTCCAGTCTATTTTGAGCTACGAGTTCGTAACGAAGAGACTTTCTATTTTGTTGGCACCACTCCATCAATTGGGACTTATAATTTTGGTCTTTACGCAAAATTTTATCCACTTTAGCGGTATTATTGAATACTCTTTCTACAAAATCATAGGCAACAGCATATCCTTTATCAAGAAAAATTGCACCTAAAAGGGCTTCAAAAGAGTTGCCGTAAATATTAACGTTATTTACACTTATATTTTTTGCGTTTATATAATTTTCCAGTCTAAGACTTTCACTAAGGCTATTAAGAGTTTGTCTACTAACCAACGAAGAGCGGATAGAAGTAAGCATCCCCTCTTTAGCATTCGGATATCGCTTATAAACAAACTGAGTCATAGCTAATTCGAGCACTGCATCGCCTAAAAATTCCAAACGTTCGTTATTCAATGTATGACCATTGACATCTACTTGATTAAGTGACGAGTGTGTAAAAGCCAATTCGTATAATTTTTTATTTCCTACTTTAAATCCTACTAAATTGCTATACTTATCACCCATGTCATGCATCGGGTGAAATATTTTATAAAAAGCATCAATAAGTTTCATTCTACACTATTCAAAAAGCGACAGTTCTTTAGGTTTTAACAATTGAAAACTCATTCTGTGATAACGTGAAGGTCCGAATTCTTCTATAGCTGAGCGATGTTTTTTTGTAGGGTATCCCATATTTTTATTCCAATCATAACAAGGATATTCATTATGAAGTTTTTGCATATACCTGTCTCTTTCGGTTTTTGCAATAATAGATGCCGCAGCTATAGACATATATTTAGCATCCCCCTTCACTATTGTAGTAAAAGGCACGTCGCAATAAGGTTTAAATCTATTTCCATCTACTATGATATGTTGGAATTTCAGTTTTTTTGAAACGATGTCCAAAGCATTATGCATAGCGAGGATAGAAGCATTAAGGATATTAATTTCATCTATAACACTTTCGGGAACGAGAGCCACGCCCCATGCCAGAGCTTCGTTGATAATAACGGAACGCAACTCTTCGCGTTGCTTTGCAGTAAGTTGTTTACTATCATTCAGAAGAGTGTTTGAAAACTTTTCGGGCAGCACCACGGCAGCGGCGGCAACAGGGCCCGCCAAAGCACCTCTACCTGCCTCATCAACACCAACTTCCGTAATATCCGGCATAAAAAATGGCTGAAGCATTGTGTTATTGTTATTCGTAGATGATATGGACGAGCACATCACCGACAATTTTTAGAGTATTAGAACTGATATTTTGCATATTATCGGCTTGTGTATGCCAATAATATCCGAAACCGTGTTCACTTGATGGTTCAAAATGGATAATATCCGCGCAAGGAATTCCTGAATTAGATACGTTGATATGGTCGTCAGTAACAGCGCCTCCCGGCTTATCGACAAAAACATTTGAATAGCCACATTTGGCAGCAGTATTCCATATTTTACTTACCACCCAACCGGCATATCTCTCTGAAAAATATTCTCGATAAAAAGTGGCATTCGGGGCCCCCACCATATCCAAAAGGATGCCATATTTCGGTTTAGCAGCCGGAAGCAGTAAATTCTCGCTCCAATAAGCCGAGCCGAGAGTCCACCCTCCTTCGCCATATTCCGACTGTTCTTTTTCCGGGGCACCCCAATCTTCCAAATCGAAAAGGATAAAATCCACGCCGATAGTTGGACTGTTTTCTGACAACAAACGCGCCAATTCTAAAATAACGCCCACCCCGCTGGCACCATCGTTTGCTCCGACTATTGCCTTATAATAATTGCTTTTATCGGCATCTTGATCGGAGAAAGGGCGACTATCCCAATGGGCGCAAATGAGCACTCTATTACTCTGCTTGATATTATAAGAAGCGATAATATTGTAAAGAGGCATCTTTTTTGAGTTGTAGAGCTTCTGCTCCCCCTCTTGAACAATAATGGTATCGGCATTAAATTGTTTAAACTTTCGAATAAAAAATTCTTTGCACTGATGATGAGCTTCCGATCCTGGCACACGACTACCGAAATCGCATTGAGTTTTCACAAAAGAATAGGCACTATCTGCAGAAAAAGATGGCATTACGACGTTATTATCCGGCACTACTCTATCGTTCTTCTTATTCTTTGGGGCGGAACAAGAAGAAAATAGAACAAAAACAAGAAGAAATATTATCCATTTCATGTAACTACTATTCAGCGATAGTAAAATCCATAGCGATACTGCTTTGAGAAACGGCATGCATATGTTTTTTTACTATATTGCAATGATAAGGGTCGTTTTGATATTCATCAAGAGCCTTCCAATCAGCCACTTTAACTTCGAGCATTATATCGTAAGAGCGAGCGGAATGTAGTTCATCAAGGCTCACTTGCACTTCGATAGCGGTAGGCACTTTACCACGCATAGAGAGTAAAACATTCTCAGTCTCTTTGAGTAACTTCTCGGTAGGTTGTGCCAATTTAAAGCACACAATATGTTTAACCATAGCAGTAATTATTTATCTATAAAAATTTATTTGTTATCATCTTGCGTATACCATCCGGCATACATTGCATAGTTATGCGCAATTTTTTGATTAATCTCTTTAGCTTGTTCAGGGGCAACTTCTTTCACTTGTTTTGCAGGAACACCGGCCCAGATTGTATTGGGCGGGATGATAGTATTACTGAGCACCAAAGCATTAGCGGCAACAATAGCACCTGCACCTACAACAGCTCCATCCAGAACGGTAGCGCCCATTCCTATCAAAGCATAATCTTGTATAGAAGCACCATGTATTGTAACGTTATGGCCAATACTTACATAGTCACCTATTTCGATAGTGGACTTTTGATATAGAGTATGAAGTACCGCACCATCTTGAATATTAACATGATTGCCAATACGAATTGTATTAACATCGCCTCTTAAAACGGCATTAAACCAAATACTGCAACCATCGCCGATAGTAGTATCGCCCACGATAGTAGCATTTTCTGCCAAGAAGCAATCTTTACCTATTGAGGGAGTAAACCCTCTAACTGATTTAATTAAAGCCATATAAAAAAAACACAAAATGACATTTGATTCAGTTATATATATTATAATCCGAACCAAATGCCAAAACTATTGTTCAAAATCAAATCAAAATTCTTTAAATCTTCTTGAATAATACACAAGCATTATGACCGCCAAAACCGAATGTATTTGAAAGAGCAGCTCTAACGACACGTTTTTGAGCGGTATTAAAAGTAAGATTCAAATTATAATCTATTTCAGGATCCTCGTCACCCTCGTGGAAATTAATTGTAGGAGGGATAATATCGTTTTTCACAGCGAGCACAGAGAGCATAGCTTCTACAGCACCGGCAGCACCAAGCAAGTGTCCTGTCATTGATTTTGTAGAAGAGATATTCATCTTATAAGCATGCTCACCGAAGAGCTGTTTAATAGCTTTCAATTCAGCGATATCACCGAGCGGGGTAGACGTGCCGTGTACATTTATATAATCGATATCCTCGATAGACATACCGGCATCCTCGATAGCATTTTTCATAACGAGCACAGCGCCATGACCTTCCGGGTGTGGAGCCGTCATATGATAAGCATCAGCACTAAGGCCACCACCTACCATTTCGGCATAAATTTTTGCGCCACGAGCAACAGCGTGCTCATACTCTTCAAGAATAAGAGCGGCACCACCCTCACCAAGTACGAAACCGTCACGACTCTTGGAGAAAGGACGAGAAGCACCTTGCGGGTCATCATTTCTAGTAGAGATAGCCTTCATAGAAGAAAAACCGCCAACACCCGCTACAGAAACGGCCGCTTCGGCTCCTCCGGCTATTATCGCATTTGCTTTTCCTAAACGAACATAATTAAATGCATCTATAAGTGCATTTGTAGAAGAAGCACATGCCGAGGTAGTTACAAAATTCGGACCTCTCAATCCAAAAATGATAGAGATATGACCTACAGAGAGGTCGGAAATCATCTTAGGGATAAAGAAAGGGCTGAATTTTGGACCTCTTTCCTTAACTTGGTCGAAATACATCATCTCGCTTTCGAAAGTATGTATACCACCAATACCAACACCATAAATTACACCTATTCTATCTAAATCTTCTTTAGACAAATCCATACCGGAGTCTTCTAAAGCTTGTTTTGCCGCTGCCACTGAATATTGGCAGAAAAGGTCCATCTTACGGGCCTCTTTAGGGTCGATATAATCTTCTGCACGGAAACCTTTTACTTCACATGCAAATTGGGTTTTAAATTTTGAAGCATCAAAATGAGTAATTGGTGCTGCACCGCTAACTCCCTTTACAGCACTGTCCCATACTTCAGGGACAGTGTTGCCTATTGGGGTTATGGCACCGAGACCAGTTACTACAACTCGTTTCAATTCCATAAAATAGTAACCTTCTAATAAATAAGATTATGCTTCTAATGCTTTTTCAATGTAAGCAATAGCTTCTCCTACAGTAGTGATTTTCTCTGCATCTTCCTCTTCTATTGAGATTCCGAATTCACGCTCAAAATCCATGATAAGTTCTACTGTATCCAATGAATCAGCACCAAGATCATTTGTAAAGCTTGCATTTTCAGTAATTGCATCAGCTTCTACAGATAATTTTTCTTTGATAATCTCTTTTACTTTGTTTGCTACTTCAGACATAATAGTAAGTTTTTTAATTAATAATGTTCTTAATTTTTCTGTTGCAAAGTAAGATATTATTTCTTACTCCACAATCTATTTTTTCCGTTTTTTTCTCTTTTTTTGCTCAAATCGCCCTTTTTGAGAATATCCATTCAACCGCTTTTTTATTCTCACTTTTTATTAATTTCTGATTTATAGACTTTTAACGGCATTCTCAAAAATTGTTAATAACCATACATAAAATGTGAAAATATATTAAATAAAAGCCATTTTCCCTTTCAAATATCTTTACATTACCAAAATCAAGTACGATTATTTGTCTTCAAACAAGAAAAAACAACGAGAATATTTTCCCGAAGATGATTTTTTTTCAAAAAACAAGAGGAAGAAAAGGTTGCTCTTTACACAACAATTTTTAATACAAAATTTTTACTTTTAATAATATATATTCCCCTTGGCAAAACTTTCAAATCGAAACGATTTACCCCGCTATCTATTTGAAACAAACATCTCCCTTCTACAGAAAAGAGGTAAGCCGTTTCGGATAACGGCTCCGTTAAAATCAATTCTTTATCAACAACATAACTATTTACGATAGTAGAATTACAGATAGATGTAATGATTTGTTCGGCTTCACAAATTTTAGACACTTCGGTACTGCTCTCCCCTATATTTCCATGGATAGCGTGAATAGCTGATTGTATCATTATAAAATCCACACCCGGTAGAGTAACTTTATTTCCTGCGGAATCTATCGCATTATCAATATCAAAGAGGTTTTTATCATGCTCGGAATAAGGGTAATTATCTACATAACCCCACTCGTAAGGCACTAAGGAATAGTAACTTCCGTCGCCATTTACATCCACTGCATTATCCGGAAGGAGGGTACCTGTAAATGAAATACTATCGGCAGTAACCCAAGCAGGGAAATACGATTGATTATGAAATGTATTTTTCGGAATCCATCCGGTGGCGTTGTTATTATCTTTCCAACGAATATAGTTATCTATTGCCTCGGTGGAATTATCATCAGCGGCAGATGGTTTATAATAAGTAATAGTGTAATTTTTTACACTTCTATTATCTTCACTTCCGGCGAGTTCGTACCATTCATCATCTGCAATTCCGTTTTCATTAGCGTCGTAAGAGACCCAAACTACGCCCGGTTCCGAGCCGTTTGTATGTGCGTTTCCGAGAATTAATATCTCCGCTTTATCATCCACACGCATCACTCTATTATTGAATTTTGCTTTTACAAATCCACCAAAGCCGCCCAAGGTAATCATATTGCTTCTGTCAATATTTTGTTGTGCGGCAATAGGTGCAGCGGCAGAATCGGTACCTACTGCAGGCAATAAATTTACAAACTGTCCCGGTGCAGGCAAATATTCTATGATTACCGCACTATTGTTTTCTGCTTTTACAATCAGGCACATGCACAACAACAAGAATAAAGGAAAGTTTTTTTTCATAAACATAATATTTTTAAAATCAGTAAATCAAGATATTATTCGGGTTAAGGCCGATATCTTTCAGTCGAAATTTAAATTTTCCGTATCGATTAAAGCAAAGCACATCACCCCAAATCACGTAATCATAAGCTTCACAGATATATACATCACCATTTCGGGGGTCTACTTCTATTCCGAAAGGCATTTTTATCTCTGTACTATCGGACACAAAATGCTCATTGATAATTTTATCAGTAATACAATCGAATTGTTTTATCCAATATTGCTTTGTATCATAATCGACACTATACATATAAGCCACATCATTCACCACTTTCATATTTAGAGGATGAATATTTTCGAAAGTGTGCACTACGGTATCTATCTCGGTATCGATTTTATGTAAGTTATATTCAGAATAATCTCCGCGAGTAACGACATAGACGTCGTTTTGTGTATCGGAAACGATAGATCCGGGATTAAGTCCTACTTCGATTTGTTTTATCTCTTTATACGACGACAAATCCACAACGCTAACGGTATTATCATAAAACGGAAAATCGAGGCCTCCGGAGTTACTTACATATAATTTACCGTTACTTATCACCATTTGATCGGGATTTCTACCACATTGTATCAATTTTTCCACCTCTAACACGGCGGTATCGAGCACTGCAACAAAGCCATCAAAACAAGAAACGAGCACTTGATCTTGATAGAAAACCACATTACGCGGCTGTCTGGCAACTCCCTTATCATTGAATAACGGTACCTGCTTGATAGAGATAAATGTGTTGGCATCAATAACTTCCAATTGAGAAGAGACATTTACAGTGATATAAATCCTATCTCCATAACGTTTCATATCATTAGCTGTATCTCCAAGACCTCTGCCATTTACGGTTAGAAAAACATTGTAATCTACCGACGAATCAGCGTTATTTACTAATGCGAGGGTACTGTTATTCATATTAAACAATCCCTCACAAAGCACAAGTAATCGGGAAACTTGGATGCTATCGTTCCACGATGTAGAATGAGGAACATCATACATATCATTACATCCTGAAAAGATTAGCAATTCGCAAAGCAGACATATATATATAATGTGTGATTTCATAATATCTAAAATTTCCAATATACAGTAGCTCGCCAGCTTCGCCCCGGCATAGGGAAATAGCGAACAACGGCATAATTTTTATTCGTAATATTTAGGCATTCCAAATTGATTCCCAACAGATGCCTTTTTATAATAAAATCATGAGAGGCGGAGATACTATGGTCGAAAAAACCCTCCACTCTATTCTCCGCATAATTTTGATTTACAGCATATCGATGGCCACTCCATACCAAAGAGTAACTTATATCAACCCAAGGCGTTTGAAGAGAGGCTCTACCGGAACCGGAAATTCGGGGTGTATATGGTATTTGATGTTTATAATCACTACTATTCGGGTCGGTTACATTCAAAGCTCGATTATAAGTATAAGAAGCCCCGAGCAATATCATCACTTTAGAGTGAGGCTTTACCGCTACTTCTCCGGAAAAGTCCAAGCCGTTGATAGATACCTTTCCATAATTAAGCATCGTCCACGTGTAAATATTCTTTGTCGGATAAGCTACAATCTTATCTTTAACGCTGTTGTGATAAACATCGCACGAAAGCATTACTTTAGGCAGAAAATCAGCAAGATAGGCTTGATAAGTGACACCGATATTATATTGATTCGTACTCTCCGGTTTTAGATTGATATTTCCTACCCTACCATAGTATAAATCATTAAAAGTGGGCAACCTGAAGATGTTTTTATAAAAAACTCGAAAACGTAAATTGATTTTATTAAATGGTTTAAAAGTAGCACTGACAAAAGGGTTTACTCGGAAATAGCCTTTAGAAGCATTGCCGGACTGCACTTTTTCATCGACAAGAGTAAAAAGTGCGGTTGCTGAAGCCACTAACCAACTATTAACATATTTACCGCTGACAGAAGTAAGCCATTGGTACCTTACAGGCTTTGCAAAATCTTGCAAATCGGCATTTAAGGCACTTATTATACCATCAGTATTAAAAGAAAAAGAGAGGCAATGCAACACATTATATAATACGCCTGCATTTAGATAGCCCTCTTGTTGGTGATAAAAATTCTCCTCTTTACCGAGACTACCAAGGTAAACCGGGTCGAGATAATGAGTAAAAGAATACTGATATTTGGCATTTAATTGGATAGTTACTTGAGGAATCAGTTGTCTTTCAAAATGACCTTGAGCAAAGAAATCCCTATCGGTAATACGTTGACTGCTGAAATTTGCCGTATTATAAAAAATAGTAGCACCCGGGAGTCCTCTTTTAGATTGGAAGAAATAGGCTTTAAAATTGCCATTTTGCACCGAATCTCTACCATAAAGTGCCATTTCGGCACGGATATTTTCCACGTCGGTATTCTGTCTCAGTTCTTTTGAGGTGCTATCACCGGCATTTCCGTATTCGAGTATATAAGGGTATCTGCCGTTGGCAAAAAGATATTCTCCGCTACAAGTAAGAGCCAATTTTTCGTGGAGTTTTACTGCAATATTCGCAGAAGGGTTGATTAGTCCGAAACTGCCCCCTTTTACTGCCACTTTTCCTGTCACAATTCCGGACGAGAATTTTGGGAAAACCGTTTTAATATTCAGCACCGAAGCAGCGGATACTTGGCGAGCGGGTTGAAAAATATCGTCATTCTGACCATTAGCCAAAGAGATAACACCCACATTATCAAGCGAAAATTTACCTATGTCAATTTGACCGTTTTGAGCATTACCCATAGCAATACCGTCAATAGCAACAGCTGTATGAGCGGCACCCAAGCTACGAACGGAAACGGTTTTAAGGCCTCCAATACCGCCATAATCCTTTACCACCACCCCTGAGAAATGTTTTACAGCATCGGAAACTTGCAGTGAATTAAGCTCTTTGAGGCGATATTGTGAAAGTTCTTGTAACGGAGTAGAAGATACTTTCAGCGCATTTTTTGCAGTAATACTTACCTCATCGAGCTGCTTAACCTTGGCACTATCAGTATGTAAAGTGTCAACAGCAACGCCCTCTGCATACACCGACACGGGAATGGTAATGCAGAGCACCAAAAGAAAAAGATAAAAAAATAGAGTGTGTAACTTCATCTGAATCACGCTTGCTTTTTTCCTCGAAAAGCTTGGAATAAACGTAAACAATCAATCTTGACTTGGCAGGTATTCTGACTCGTTAGAACTGTGTTTGGCAACAAAATACGGCCTTCTCACACCAATTCAGATATAAGTGCAATGACCGCATTACAGGATTGTCGATTATACGACAACTAACTTACAGCAGCGGGACTGTTTAGGATTCTCACCTAATTCCCTTTTAATTACAATATTGTAAACCAAAATCGCTGCAAAGGTACAAATAATATTTCGTATTATTGCTGTCCGGTAAAAAATATATTTAGCTAAAAATTAGGGTTGATATTTCTCATGAAATATCAACCCTAATTTTTGTTACCAAGATGTTTTTATCAGACAGCAATAAATTATTTTACTATTTCAAAACCTTTAAACATTAATTGGTCTCCTGCTCTTTCTATCATTCCATTTATTACGTCATTATTTTTCATTATTGTAATGTGTTGCCCTACAAACCCTTCATTTGCATAATAGGCATCGTAAGCAAAATATACATTACCATCTTTAACTGTAAATCCATAAAAGGCTTTCGCTAAGTCTTTGGTAATATAAACTTCGTTATTTTTGTAAATTATAACTTTATTTTGGTCTATATATTGATTTATTTCATAGACTCCTACATAAATATCGTTGTTTTCTTGTACAATACCAATAGGACGGACATTGTATTTGAAATCTGTTTTAAACCTAACAGTATCACCATATACAAAGTCTAATTGCCCGTTTTTATATGTGGCTGCAAGTCCATGGGGTGAATTTATATCATAAGAATTTGTTGTAAAATAATTCGATAATACTATTATATTATCATTTTTATCTATTATAAATCCTTTCGATGATAAATTTGTATTTATTAATGGATTGTCATGATATAGAAGTTGATTGTTTTTCCAAATGCAAGGAGTTTTGCCATTCGCGGTATATAAATAACCGGAACTATAAATATCCCCTTTGTGGTATATATTCTGTTCGGCAACTGCCCATAATGTCATAGAATTTAGTGTCGGAGCATCAAGATTATTTTCATACATGTTGCCATTTTCCCAATATTGTTGAATATCTGTACTCGTTGTTATAAAAAACGGCATTGAATATATCCTTACATTCTCATTAATATTACAAAGATATGCATATTCAATAGGAATAGTATCTATATATTTACCATTTTTACGTAATACTAATGTAGCTACAGAGCCTGGACTATATTCTTTTGATTTTAAATATTCATAAGTTAATGAATATATATCTTTCTTTATACGAAGTACATCAAGTAAACTTACGTAATCAGTCTCTTCTGTGTCTTCCAGAAAATAGAGATCTCCACCTACAAATCCATAATAACTTCCATTAATAGTATGCCCGTAATACATCACCCCATCACCGGTCTTTATATGTTTAAAATTATTATCATCACAGCCAATAAATATCGTGACAACAAAAAGTATCGCCATAAGTTTAACTATCGTTTTCATAATATACATCTTTTATTTGTTTAACACTATTTTATCAGTATAAATTATTTTATTATCATATTGTATTACAATAAAATACATTCCTGGAGTTAATTGATTAATTATTAAATCAGAAGAATTGCAGTTGGCAAAATAAATAGTTCGTCCTACAATATCTTTAATGCTTATTATACTACCTTCTTTTAGGTTATTTATTATTATTTCATCATTACTATTGTATAGATTTATATTTTGATTATGATGATTATTATCCGTGTTATTTGCAGGTGCATAATCTACTGGCTTAATTTCACAAGCTCCCATATCTATTTCTTTCTGATTATATCTTGGTCTGGCTAAGTAGTCAGTGTTTTTAAAGGTGTTTACAACAATACCCAAACCAAAAAGTAATGTATCATATAGCGCATAGCTCCCGGCATCTACACAAGGGCTATTTGGCATTAAATCATATTCATAATTATAATTGTTTAGAGGAACAAATAAAGGATCTTCATCTATATTATTTCCCATATCATTGCCATACAATAAATTACTCCAATTTTTACTACCTCCGCTTATCTCCAAATTAGAATTATAATAATTTATTTCATCATATGGATGCATAATCATATCCAATTTTGAAAAGATATTATTATATAATATAGAATTTACTACATTAACAGAAGATGTGTCACCTACTTCTAAAATAAAACAATCCGGTTCACAATCATTATCAGATACCGTAATATTTAATAAATCAACTTTACTTTTAACAAAACCAAATACTGCATCAGAATATTTTAAGGATTCATTCGTATATAATACTTGATTGTGAGCTATAATTGAATTGCATAGTATTAAATTTGAATTATATCTATCCAAAATGTCTTCTTGACAGTTTTCAAAGTATAAAATAGGGTATCCTACATTATCTTGGATTTTTAAATTAGAAAGTAGCGGTGTGTTATTAACTATTCTAATAGCAGCACCTTGTCCATAGCCATTTTCAAGAGTAAAGCCGTCTATGACTATTTCTTTTTTATATTGGTCTGTTCCTTTATACTGATTTTCTATCCAGATACACTTATATGTGCTATCTCCATCAATAATAGATTCTTTGTCATACCAATACATTCTCTCCTCTAATGACGTTTCATTACCGCAAAATCCTCCATATATATGAATTCGACCTTCAAAAGATACTCTTTTATTTGAATTTGGATTATTTATATTAAATGGATCGTCAGGGCACCAAATAATTATTGGAGAATATCTTCCTGCGGAAACAAAAATAGTATCTTCCGGTTTGGGCAAAATTTGACCTTGAGAAGACCAAACGGTATTTTGATTAACACTTGGATTTTGAAGTAAATCAGGAAAATCAGATGCTGCATTGCTCCAAGAGGTTCCATCTTTATTTCCTCTGCCACCTTCAGAAATATACCATATATCACCTTTACATAAAGGGCTTAGTGAGATGAATACTAATGCAGTTAATAAAAATCTTTTCATAATTATAACGTTAAAATGTTTACCACTGCAAAGGTATTATTTTATTTTAATATTAACAAGGATTTTTTCTTTTTTTGCAAAACGATTAAAAAAAAAAAAAATGTTATGGTTAGGAATTGTTTTATATTGCTATCCCGCAAAAAATATATTTAGCTAAAAAACAGGGTTAATATTTCATGAGAAATATCAACCCTATTTGGCATCATTGTATTAAAGAAATAACAATAACCACAAGCAAAGGTAATGCAAACCAAGAGATGAACAATCAAACTTTTTTGACTTTTATGCCAAGATGCCACCTATCTTATCTAAAAGTAATAATTTTACCTAACAGCAATAATTTCGTATAACAAGTAATTATTATGACAATTTGTCAACATACCAAATCGGCACAACTATTGAGTATAATATGTTGAATTAACTAAACAATCAATAACATAATATATAATCTATGGACTTAGAAAAATTCACAAGTATGTCGAACGATGCTATCATGCAAGCTATAACGATAGCGAAAACAAATCGACAAACAAACGTCGACACACCTCACTTACTAATGGCGATGCTTGAAGAAAAATTCAGTCAGATAACCTTTTTCTTCACAGAATCGGGCATTAATAAAGAAGAAGTCAAGAGGCAAGTTAATCAATTGATATCCACTTTACCTAAAGGAAATACCGAAACGGAACAGGTGTATATCACAAACGAACTAAATAACATTCTAAATGAAGCACAGACAATAAGCAACAACGATGGCAACACATACATCTCTATAGAGTACATCCTACTTGCCATTCTCAAATCGAATAGCGAGTCAGGAAAAATATTAAAGAAAGCCGGATTTACAGAAAAATCCACAATCGATGCCATCAAAAAATTACAAGGAGGAACGAAGGTGAATAGTAAAAATGCAGAAGAGACTTACCAAGCATTAAGCAAGTATGCCGTAAATTTAAATGAAAAAGCCAAGACCGGCAAATTAGACCCGGTGATTGGCAGGGACGAAGAGATACGTAGATTACTACAAATATTATCTCGACGCACAAAAAACAACCCTATATTGGTAGGCGAACCGGGTACAGGTAAAACCGCTATTGCAGAAGGACTTGCACACCGTATAATACGCGGAGACGTACCGAGCAATCTGCAAGATAAAGTGATTTACTCATTGGATATGGGTGCCCTAATAGCCGGAGCCAAATATCAAGGCGAATTCGAAGAAAGACTAAAAGCCGTTGTCAATGAAGTAATTAAATCCGAAGGCAAGATAATTCTTTTCATTGATGAAATTCACACCCTTGTCGGAGCCGGCAAAAGCAACGGCGCTATGGATGCAGCAAATATCTTAAAACCGGCTCTTGCCAGGGGCGAATTAAGAGCCATTGGTGCCACTACACTTAATGAGTATCAACAATATTTTGAAAAAGATAAAGCTCTGGAACGTAGATTCCAAATGGTAATGGTAGACGAGCCGGACGAAGCATCTGCAATTTCCATCCTTCGTGGATTAAAAGAGAGATACGAAAATCACCATCAAGTACGTATTAAAGACGATGCTATAATTGCAGCTGTCCACCTCTCACAGCGATATATCTCCGACCGATTTTTACCGGACAAAGCTATCGACCTCATTGATGAAGCTGCAGCAAAACTGCGATTGGAGATGAATTCCGAACCTGAAGAACTCGATACTTTAGAGCGAAACATCAAGCAACTCGAAATAGAAAAAGCTGCAATAAAAAGGGAAAACGACACAGAGAAACTCGAGAAAATAGACAAAGAGATGTCGGAATTAAAAGAGAAAAGAGACGAAATGCGCTCCAATTGGAATGCTAACAAGCAGCTTATCAACACAATACAACAAGCAAAAATTGATATTGAGAATTTGAAATTCGAAGCGGATAAAGCTGAAAGAGAAGGTGATTACGGAAAGGTTGCGGAAATAAGATACGGCAAAATTAAGGAGGCAGAGCGTAAAATTTCAGAAGCACAAGCCAAGTTAAACAACAGCAACTCTTTGATTAAAGAGGAAGTAGATGAGGAAGACATTGCAGAGATTGTAGCAAAATGGACCGGTATACCTGTAACAAAGATGATGCAGAGTGAAAGTGAAAAACTGCTTCATTTGGAAGAAGAGCTACACAAGCGAGTAGTAGGTCAGGACGAAGCTATCAAAGCAGTATCCGATGCAATACGAAGGAGCCGTTCCGGACTCTCAGATCCGCGCCGTCCTATAGGTTCTTTCATCTTCCTCGGTACTACCGGTGTTGGTAAAACAGAGTTGGCAAAAGCCCTTGCCGAATTCCTTTTCGATGATGAGAATATGATTACTCGTATAGATATGAGTGAATATCAAGAGGCTCATTCTCACTCACGCCTTATCGGTGCACCTCCGGGATACGTCGGTTATGACGAAGGCGGACAACTTACCGAAGCAATACGACGTAAACCATACTCCGTCGTGCTTTTTGATGAGATTGAAAAAGCCCACCCTAACGTTTTCAACATCTTACTTCAAGTGCTTGACGATGGTAGACTGACCGATAATAAGGGCAGAACGGTAAACTTCAAAAATACCATTATCATCATGACCTCTAACCTTGGTTCCGATATTATCAGAGATAGATATGAATCTGCCGGAAATATAGATAGAGAATCTTTAATGGAGAGCACAAAAGCAGAAGTATTCGGATTGTTAAAACGTACAATCAAACCGGAATTTTTAAATCGTGTGGATGATTTAATAATGTTTACACCACTCTGCAAAGAGGAGATTAACGAGATAGTGAAATTACAATTGAAAGGTATTGCCAAACAACTTAAAGAAAATGACATTGACTTTAATTTTACTCAATCCGCAATCGACAAACTGGCAGAAGCCGGTTACGACCCGCAATTCGGTGCCCGTCCTGTAAAACGAGCCTTGCAACATTTGGTACTTAACCAACTCTCTAAAGACATCATTTCAGGACATATTAACAAACAAAAACCGATTACGGTAGATGTAAAAAACAATGAATTGATATTCAACAATTAATATAAAAAAATAACGCATCAAAGATTTCACAATCTTCGATGCGTTTATTTTTACAAATGTCTTTTAAAAAATGAAAAAAATTATAATTATTTTTATTCTTCATCAATCATTATCTTACTATCGTCTTCATCAAAAACGGCTATTTGACGTTTAAAAATTTCATCAAGCGACAGCAAGAAAGTTTCTGCATTTGAAACACCATCAATACAAGTAATTTTATCCAACATGATATTGAGCAAATCTCTATTATCATGAGCATAAATTTTGATAAATAGCGCATATTTACCTGTAGTATAATGACATTCAACCACTTCCGGAATATTACGAAGCGACTCGACAATAGTATTCAATTTAGAATTATCTGCTACCGAAATACCTACCAAGGCACAAGTTTGGTAGCCGATTTTATAAGTATCTACAATAAATTCAGAACCTTTAATAACGCCGATAGAGCTTAATTTTTGCACGCGTTGATGAATCGCAGCTCCCGACACTCCACATTCACGAGCAACCTCCAAAAAAGGAATACGAGCACTCTGCGAAATTAGTTTTAAAATTTTCTTATCCAGACTATCAATTTGATGTTTCATAATATAATGACAAATATTTAATTCTTTACAATTTCCAAATGCAAAGGTAACACTTTTTTCTGAATTACACAATGAAAATTGGATTTTATTACAAAAATAAATATTATAATATCACTTCTGTAAACGTATTTATCATATCGGCATTATACGGGGCTTCTACCTTTATATAATTACCTGAAAATCCACTCATTATCTTTTTATTTTTAGAATCCTCCCATAACACATACTCTTTACGCCCCTTGTTTTCGTTATAAAATTTCTCTAATTTCTCATCGGAAATTTTTTGAAGGATGGCATTTCTTCGTTTTCTTTCTACAATAGGAACTATATACGGTATTTCCAAAGCCTTTGTACCCGCTCGCTCGGAATAAGTAAATACGTGTAATTGCGACACATCAAGTGAAGATATAAAATTTTTACTCTCATTAAAGAGTTCGGGAGTTTCGCCTCGCACCCCGACCATCACATCCACACCAATAAAAGCGTGAGGCATAAGCGATTTGATAAGTTCTATTTTATACCTAAAAAGAGAAGTATCGTATTTACGCCTCATCAATTTCAGCAAATCATCACTACCGGACTGCAAAGGGATATGGAAATGATGTGCAAATTTATCTGATTTTGAAACGAAACGGATTATATCATCAGTAAGCAAATTAGGTTCAATACTTGAAATTCTATACCTAACTTGAGCATCAATATTGTCGAGCGCTTTTATTAAATCAAAAAACGACTCTTGAGTGCCAAAGCCGAAATCACCGGTATTGACACCTGTAAGCACAATTTCTTTAGCTCCATTAGCAATTGCCTCTTCTGCAACCACCACAGTTTCAGCCACAGAGGCACTGCGACTACGTCCGCGAGCAAAAGGGATAGTGCAATAAGTGCAATAATAATTACATCCATCTTGCACTTTTAAGAAATGACGAGTACGATCGTCAGCACTACACTCCGGTGTAAAATTTCGAATTTCAGAAGTCTTTACCACATGGCATACAGCTCTATTTTTCTTTTCTACACTACTGATAAACTCTTCGAGCACTATCTTTTCATTAGCACCGAGAACCATATCAACACCTTCTATCTCGGCAATATCATTCGGTTTCAATTGTGCAAAACATCCTGTTACTACAATAAAAGCATTAGGGTATTTTTTTATCATACGATGTATCAATTGTCTACCCTTTTTATCTGCCGTATCGGTAACGGAGCATGTATTAATGATAACTACATCGGCTTGTTCTCCATTTTTGCAACGAACAAAACCTTCGGAAAGTAATTTTTTTCCGAGAGAAGATGACTCCGCGAAATTCAATTTACATCCAAGAGTTTGAAATACAATCTTTTTACCTATAAAATCTGTCTTTTCTTTCATGTTGCTAAGTTAGATAAATTCATTGGAATAATCAACACTAAAAAGAACACCTAAAAATAAATAGTGCCAAAAGTGCAACTGCAAAAATTCATGACGAATTTAGAAAACCGGCACGGGAGGGCGAAAAAAACAACCATTAATAATACACAAAAAGAACATCGCTGTAGTGTAAAGAAGTCGTAGTTTATTTGTAACTTTGTGCCCGAAAAAATAATAAGATATATAGGTAATTATTAAGCTTTTACAAAACAAAAAACACGGAATTATGCAAAAGATATTAATAGCGGTAGACTCTTTTAAAGATTCATTGACATCGAGTCAAGTAGCCGACACTATTGAGCAGGCGTTAAAAGAAGCCGATTCGGAATTAAACATAGTAAAAATGCCGTTGAGCGATGGAGGAGAAGGTCTTACAGAGGTATTAGTAAACGCTTTGGGAGGCAGATTTCACATTATAGATACCGTAGACCCCTTGATGCGTCCTATCAAAGTAAAATTCGGCTCCGTAGAGAACACTGCCATAATAGAGATAGCAACGGCAGCAGGGCTTGAATTATTAAAGCCGGAAGAGCGCAATCCGATGCACACCACAACATGGGGAGTAGGTCTGATGATGCAAGCTGCCCTTGACTTAGGCTACAAAAAGATGCTTATAGGACTTGGAGGCAGTGCTACAAACGATGCGGGATTAGGAGCGATGCAAGCATTAGGTTTGCGATGCTACAACTCTCAAGGGCGTATAATGAAAAACGGTATTACCGGCAAAGACCTTGCAGACCTTGCACATATAGATTTATTTACATTAAAAAGAAAATTTCAGGATATAGAGATAAAAGTGGCATGTGATGTTCACAATCCATTTTTCGGGCCACAAGGAGCGGCTTGCGTATATGCTGCACAAAAAGGGGCGAGTCCGGAAGAGGTACAACTCCTTGATGCCGGTCTACGTCATACCAGTCACGTATGGCGCAGAAGTGGCGGAATGATTATCGACAACGTACAAGGAGCCGGAGCTGCCGGCGGTTTTGGAGGCACACTCTCTACGCTTCTTAACGCAAAAGTAAGCACCGGAATAGAATGCGTACTCGACCTTCTGCATTTCAACGAGCAGATAGAAGAAACCGATTTACTAATAACAGGAGAGGGCTCTATAGATGCTCAATCTTTTATGGGTAAAGCTCTTTCCGGCATACTACGCAGAGCCAATCAATTCCACATACCGGTACTTGCTGTGGCAGGCCGCATCTTAGACCGTGACGCTTTAATACGTGCAGGTGTTTCGGATTGTATTGAAATTACGCCACGAAACATGTCAATAGAAGAGGCTATTGTACCGGAGACTGCAAAAACAAACCTATATAATGCTGTAAACAACTGGTATAAATTCGGTAGATGAATATAGAAGAGTTCAGAAACTATTGTTTGAGTCTGCCTCAAGTGGAAGAGAAACGCCCTTTCGATGAATTTACTCTTTGCTATTATATAGCAGGAAAAATATTTGCACTTGCAGATTTGGAAAATTGCACTTATTCCAACTTAAAATGCAACCCCGACAGAGCTATAGAACTCAGAGAGCAATACTATGCTATAACTCCGGGGTGGCACATGAATAAAAAACATTGGAACTCGGTAGCTTTTCATTCCGATGTCAACGACACTCTATATAAGGAACTAATAAGGCACTCTTACAATTGCGTAATATTGAGCTTACCGAAAAAGAGTCAGCATCTGTATGAATTATTATAAACTCTTTATAATCACTATAATAAACTTCCTGTGTTTGGGTTTAAAAAGCCAAACTCAGGAAGTTTTTCCTTTAGGCACATCCCCATCAGGCGCCGATGTTGCATATAAAGAGTGGAGCCCGTGGGCAAATCCGGCAAGCACATCACACACCGATAAAACAATAATTAAGATAGGCTTTGAAAACAGATATTTCGCTAAAGAACTTTGCAACGAATATATCGGTTTTATTATTCCTACTCCATATTTCAACATCAGTGGCTCATACAATTTTTTCGGATTTGCCGATTACAACGAGATGATGGCAGCCCTCACTCTCGGCAAAAAATTCGGCAAAATAGCTATAGGAATAGAATTCGACTATTTCAACATGTTTCTTGCATCAGAAAATATTTATCGCCATGCCTTTACAGCTCAAGTGGGGATACAAGCCGATATTACAAAGAAATTTACTCTCGGTGCGAGAATCTTTAACCCGGTTTTTAGCAAAATAACTTTTGAGGATACACCTCGAAAATTACCCGTTTGTATGCATCTCGGCGCTAATTACGAACCTATAAACAATTTAAACCTCTTATTTCAATTAGGATATACATTAGGAAACACCATAGATTGGGCCTTTGGTGTAGAGTATGAGATAATGAAATTTATATCCGTACGCACCGGAATTCGTGGAATAAACTACGTCATTCCTCAAATAGGTGTGGGGTTAAACTTTTCAGGTTTCCATTTCGACCTGAATGTTGAATCTGACTTCAGAATCGGAACTATATTACTTAGCAGTCTTTCCTATAGATTTTAATTTATCATGAAAAAGAGGCTCTTATTCATCCTACCGATTTTACTATTAATACTACCTTATGCGCATAGTAAAAATGAAAAAGACTCTCTGTTTACTTACGACAAAAATCAACCTATTTTATCCGAACGCCTCCCTTTTGATGAATTTTTCGAACTTGTAAAAATCTATTTAGAAGAAGATAATACTGAAGAGGTTATCGATTTGGAGTATCTTGAAACGGAATTGAAAACGGTATATGAGGCTCCTGTAAATTGGAATACGGCAACACGAGAAGAACTAAGAAGCATACAGATTATCAGCGAATTGGAAATAGAAGAACTACTTTTTTACGCCGGGGAATACGGACCTGTTTCGTCGATTTACGAATTACAATTGGTAGAAAATCTCTCCGAGCCCCTGCGATTATTACTGCCGAATATCCTTATTGTAGACACTGTAGGAATACATAGTAAATGGAGTGACGATTTAAAATATGGTAAACACTATGCCGCCGTACATAGCAACGGCATAATAGAGCCGAAAAAGGGTTTTTTAGAAGAGAAATATCTCGGTATTCCCGCAACAATATCTGCAAAATACAGATTTATTTCACACAATTTTCAAGCTACTATTTCAATGAAATCGGATGCGGGTGAACCTTTTTCCGTTAACGAAAAATATAAAAGATATGGATTCGACACATACCGTTTCTTTGCAGAAGCAAAGAATATTCCCAACTTTGGAAATATATTAATAGGTTCATATAAAGCATCCTTTGGCAGAGGGTTAATTTTCGGGAATAAGAATTGGGGCTCCAAAACTCAGCAACTTCTCAATACTCCCAATCAAAAAAGTATTACGGGCTACGGCGGCTCATCGGCAACACCTACAATAAACGGCGTAGCATACTCTTATCAAAACCATCTCATAAACACAAATATATTCTACGGTATCAGTAATTTGGATTCGGACACAAGCGGAGGCGAGTGGCACAGTATAAACACAAGTGGATACCACCGTACGGAAAGTGAAATATTACGGCAAAACTGCCTTATGCTACACACATTAGGTGGAAATATAAATATAGGAAAAGTCAGATGGAACATAGGAGTAAATGGCTATATGGCAAAATTCTCATTGCCGGCAGTACCATCTAACGATATTTGGAGCATTTATGATTTCACCGGAGAATGGCAATGGGGTGTTTCTGCTTATTATTTTTTCAAAAAACGTAAAATATCAATGAACGGAGAATTTGCAGTAGTCAATTCAGCCTTTGCAACAAACAACAATCTACAGTTTTTATTATCCTCAAACTCTACAATATCAATAAATTACAGATATTTCTCGCCTAAATATCACGCATTCTGGGCAAATACTTACTCATCGATGAGCGGAACGAACGGAGAGCATGGCGCTTCGCTTGCTATCGACTTGCCGCTGTATAAAAAACTATCTTTAGAGCTCTTTGCCGACGGATACAAAACTCTATGGGCCTCGGTCAATCACCCAATAAACGCAGTGGGATTTGAATTGAGAGGCAACCTTAAGTATCTGAATAAAAACGGCATCTACAACCTTTCGATAAGGTACAAAAGCAAACCGGAGTGGAATAAAGAGTCGCTCACAATAGCCCAAACAGGCCATGAAAAAACCGGCACCTTACTACTCCGCGCTTATTATACCATCGATAACTGCTCTCTTACCTCCGGATTTCAAACCAATATCACATTAAACAATAACGAAAAAAAAGAGATCGGATGGCTCCTCTACCAAGATATTACATCAAAATTTATCAACAAAACACTTACCGTCAAAGCCCGAATCGCCATTTTTAACTCCCCTACTTGGCAAAACCGTTTCTACCTTTATGAACATAACATTCCTGAATATTACTACTCCCCCGCACTATACGGATCCGCATTCAGATGGTACTTGTTATGCAATTACAAAACTCCCATCAACATCAATTTATCTTTCAGAATATCACAGACTTATTATAACAATAAAGATACAAACGGCAGCGGTTATGATGAGATAAATGCACCTCACCGCACAGAGATACAAGGCACTATTTCATACTCCTTTTAGCATAATACTTCCACATCATTAATCGTAAATTTTATTGGGTTAAAAAACGTTAAATATTGCTTTCCCATTAAACTCCCCCAAAATAGGAGAGTCAAAGAGACAGAAAACAAACAAAAAAGATAGGAAATCAACAGCAAAGAAGATTGATGGCCTATTGAAAAAAAAAAAATTAATAACCATGATTTGGTAATGCCGCGGATTGCCCGATCGCAATAAAAAAAGGAGAAATAAATATGAAAAAATTAATTTTAGCAACTATCGCATTAGTAATATCATTAGGTATTAATTCTCAAAATCAAGCACAATGCACAGGTCATCAACAAGGCAAACGCTGTAATATAGAAAGAAATAGCGTACAATCGCCGGAAGTAAAAGCCACAATGCGAGTTAACAAAATTGCTGAAGCGGTAGAACTCACCAATGACGAACGTACAAAACTTTTTGAATTGTTTGTCGACCATTTCAATAAAGTAAAAAATAATGAAAATGTAGATAGACAATCAATGCGCACGGAGATAAGTAACGGTATCGTTGCAATTATCGGGCAAGAGAGATACGACAAATTCCGTGAACAACAAAAACTTAACAATCAGAAAAATCATAATAAGCCTACAAAACCAATAGTAATGGCAAAATAAATAAAATACTTTTCATAATAGATTCTTTATTAATTAAGAAAAACTGTAGTCGTGAGACTGCAGTTTTTTTTATTTTATCTATTAAAATTTTGATTACCTTTGCATAGTAAAACAATAAATAATGAACTATGACAAAAGGAAGACTAATACTACTCGGTTTGCTCGCCACACTTCTATTTATTAATCCTACTTACGGTGCTGATACAACAGAAAAAACCTTTAATAAGCAGTGTAAAACGGAGCGTATTTCATTTCTAAAAAGCACCCCGGAAGGGCTACAACAGAAGCAGAAAGAGGCGATAATAAAAGCTATTAACGGAGACAACACCTCATTACAAGAGGTAAGAAATAGCAGGAATATCAAAGCGGAAGTGTCGGAAAACGTAATTGTAGAAAACATATCCGAGACCATGCGACTCTATCGCCCGAAAACATCAGACGCAGCACTACCGATACTCATATATCTGCATGGTGGAGGATGGACTATTGGGAGTATAAATAGTTGCTCGGAATATTGTAATGCCGTAGCATCTACCGGGAAAGTCATAGTATTGGCAATAGATTATCGTTTGGCACCTGAATTTCCATTCCCTTACGCCATTGATGATTGCGTTAATGCCTATATTTTTGCGATAGACAATGCAAAATCATGGGGAGGCGACCCGAAAAAAATATCCATAGGAGGCGATAGTAGCGGAGGTAATTTGGCTTTAGCTACTGCTTTACAAGTAAAAAGAGATAAATTGCCAAAAGTAAAATCACTTATCCTCTTTTATCCTGTAGTAAAAGGATATGAAGATAATTCTAAATCTTGGAAAAAATACGGAGAAGGGTACGGACTTAACTCTGATATAATGATAGCCTTCAACGACGCATATACATTAAAAAGAAATATTGCTTACGACCCCCTAATATCCATATATAATGCCGGAGAGAATGAATTAAAAGAATTACCGAAAATATTATTTGTTGCAGCCGGTAAAGATATCCTTTTCGATCAAGGCAAAGCATTCTGCAAAAAAGTAACGGGATTAGGAGTAAAAGTAGAGCGACATGAATTCAGCGAGTCGTGCCACTTATTCATAACAGTAAAAGGTCAACCGACAGCATTTAATAAATCAGTAGAACTAACAAAGCAATTTCTCTGCAAATGAAAATGATAGGAGATTAGAACAGACTATAATATGAAGATAATTATGCAGCTTTGCTTAAATACACGTACATCTTAGATGATGGTTATTACTACTACATCAATATTGGATATATACAATGGAAAGTAAATAACACACATCAACACACGTAGCCCTAACCTAAAAATAGCGACGGATATGCTTAGAAACTGAACTCAAGAAGAACAAATTTAGTACAATGCAAAAAAAATAAAACTTAGAACAAAAGGAATGAGCCCGGCACAATACCGAGCTCACTACTATTATAGAGATTTTTAGAGTTAACGTAGAATTTAACGTCCAAATTTTCCGGAGGGCACTTCAGTAAAAAATCAGCCCTAATTTGTTTACTTGAAATAGTTTCAAAACAGTAATAGTTTTTAATACAACTAAAATAACAAATTAATATAAAACATAAAAATAAAAATATTACAATACAATAAAAATTAAAAAATCAGTTATCATTCAAATAGTTAATATTCAAAAAAAAAATGAAAATTGAACATACTTTTAAATTATTACCAAAATTTAACAACAAATCAAGAGCATAAAATAAAAAATAATTATACCTTTGCAACACAAATAAATTAATTCAAATACAAATAATCTTTTAAAATCTATTATAATGAAAAAAGTATTAATTTTCACTTTAGTATTAATTTTATTCTCTTGTAACGAAGAACAAAATCTTAATGAATCAATGATTTCTGATAATCTCCAGAAATCACAATCATCAATTGATTATGGCAATATTCATAATCAAAAGTTGGAGCAATATTCTAAGAGATTATTGCTTATATTGCAGAGAGACGCAGAGAATAGTTCTTTGCAAAGTTTTCAGCATTATAAAACTATTTTACTACAAAAATTTTATAATGAATATGAATCATCAATTGTTTCAAATTCTGATTTTTTAAACTATTACAACAATCTTCTTAATGCAACTTCCCTACCAGAAGTAAGGGGAATTATAGATAATAATTTTACAAATTATATGAATAATAAAAGTTATTCCTCACTTCACTCTTTTGAATTAGAATTAATGAGATTATTAGACAAATACGAGAATTATACATCTGTCAACATAGATGAAGTATTATATATAGCTAATAAATTAAATTCCATACATCAATCAAGAGTAGACGAATATACAAAAAGTATCATGAATGTGAAATATCAAATATTCCGCTCTTCATTAACATATTGGTCTAATAAAGAAAATTTAGTTATCTGGAATAATATTTGTTACTATTCACAAGATGAAAATAAAGACAATGGGAAACCGAAGGATAACAAGGAAGAAGGTAAAGACCCTTCAGAGAATGACCCAAAAGAAGATAAAGAAAATTTTGAGAAACTCAAAAAATTTGTAGAGGCAGATTTATACGGATGTGCAGGAGGAGCGGTATTTGGTCCATTTGCAGCTGGAGCAGCAGGGTTATTATGTTCAGCTATGGAAGCATATTCTTGGCCGGAAAATGAATGTTATAGATATACAATGGCAAGTAATAACTAATAAATTTTTAAAATCATGAAACTAATAAATTCTACATTATTACACACAAAAGTCTTTCAGAATAATAAACAAATTATTCCAATAAAA
Organism: Paludibacteraceae bacterium; assembly: GCA_016292775.1. Classification (GTDB taxonomy): domain Bacteria; phylum Bacteroidota; class Bacteroidia; order Bacteroidales; family Paludibacteraceae; genus Aphodosoma. The sequence goes on along the minus strand of JAEDFN010000007.1, from coordinate 431 downwards.
AAGCACAGTACAGTATGTGAATATAACATTGATGAATCATTACCTATAGATATTAAACTATCTTTATTGGGACCGAAATATAGCGTTAAAGCAAAAAACTCGGATATTATTAATTTTTCAATGAAAAAATCTGTTCAAATTTTCTTATATTTATTCATGCTTTACGCTCTATGTACTTGTATATTAGAAGCAAACAATGCTCTCTCTGATTTAAGCAGTACGATATTTTTAATTCTTGGTTGTATATTTTTAGCTATATATTTTATATTGTATTTCACAAAAAAAATATACACAATAGAAGTTATCTAAGACTAAAAAAATTAATTACTGTTAGGTAAAAAAAACGAAAAGGCAAAAAAAATCAGCCCGCAGTTCAATATGAAGTGCACCCCAAAAGTTAGACACAAAACTTTTGGGGTGCATTATGTATA
>JAEDFN010000044.1 GCA_016292775.1 Paludibacteraceae bacterium | reverse complement strand
ATGTGTATTTCATGTTTTTTAATATTACTTTTGTTGTGTAACTTTTATTTTTTTAGAGTGCAAAGATACCCATTTTTTGTTTTTTCCAAAAACTTTACACAATATTTTAGTTTAATTTATCGTTTATCGATAAAAATATTTGGTGGTTTCGTGAAAAATTCGTTACTTTGCAGTGCGAAAAACATAGAGTATTTTTGCTTTTATTAATAGGCTCTTTACACTCTTTTTTTGTGTGAAAGTTCTTTTAACGAATAATTTTTAAATCTATAAATATATGAAAAAATTTGTTTTATTAGCTGCTGCATTGTTATTTGCAGTGTCAGGTATGGTGGCTGAAGAGTTTTCTCCGGCACCTGTTGATAAGGATGTACGTATCGGTGTACTTCCTAATGGATTAACATATTATATCCGTCATAATGAAATGCCTCAAGGTCGTTGCGAGTTTCATATCGCTCAAGCTGTTGGTGCATCTTTAGAGAAAGATCATCAAAATGGTCTCGCTCACTTCTTGGAGCATATGGCTTTTAATGGCACTAAACATTTTCCCGATAAACTTTTAATTAATTATTTCGAATCAGTCGGTGTATCTTTCGGTTATAACATCAACGCTTATACCTCTTTGGATGAAACCGTATATCGTTTGTCAAATGTACCTACCCGCGCCGGTGTGCTCGATAGTGCTTTACTTGTATTGCACGATTGGTCTTGTGCTATTGCCCTTCAAGACGAAGAGATTGATAACGAGCGTGGTGTAATTCGCGAAGAGTGGCGTACCGGTGCAGATGCTAATCGCCGCCTTTGGAGAGATATCAACAAACAAAAATATGTCGGTACTCCTTATGCAAAACGCGATGTAATCGGTGATACCGCCGTTATTAATAATTTTACATATCAAGCCCTTCGTGACTACTACAAATTGTGGTATGGTCCGGACCTTCAATCTATTGTTATCGTCGGTGATATCGATGTAGATAAAATGGAAGCTAAGGTAAAAGACCTGTTTGGCCCGATTCCTCCTCGTAAAAATCGTGGTGTGCGCCCTTACTTCCCTCTCCCTGATAACGAAAAACCTATCATTGCCCTCTGTACTGATAAAGAGGCTCCTTATTCTTTGTTCGAATTAGATTATAAACATCAACAAAAATCTGATGAATTTAAATTGAGTAAAGAGGGTTACAGATATCATATTATTATGACTTTGGCAAAAGCTATGTTATCTCATCGTTTCCTCGCTTTACAACTCAATCCAAACTCTTCTATCCTTCAAATGGATGGTGGCTATGGAAACTTAATCGGTGTTACCGATGCTCTCTCTTTCTATGCAGTGCCAAAGGATGGTAAAGAGATTGATGCCGCTAAAGAATTTATAGTTTTTGTAGAACAAGTGAAACGTTTCGGCTTTAGAGAGTCAGAACTCGAAGTCGCTAAAAACGAGTACTTGAATTCTATGGAAAAAGCTTATAATGAGAAAGATAATAGAGAAAATATTTCTTATGCCAGAGAGTATTATAGAAATTACCTCGATGCAGAGCCTATCCCTGGTATCGATTGGGAATATAAATTCTCTAAAGATGTAGTCAATAATCTTAATATAGAAGAGGTTAATAAAGTGTTTATGAGCCTCTTCACAGATAATAATATAATCTTCAGTTTCCAAGGTAAAGATAAAGGCGAGAATAATATCACAAAAAGAGAGATGTACGACCTCGTTCAAAGTATGCCTTCTTTAGATGTTGAAGAGCCTGAAGATGTTTCTGTTATTACAGATTTCGTTAAAAACGACCCTACTCCGGGTTCTGTAGTGAAGGTGAAAGAAAATAAAAAATTGGGTACAAAAGAGCTTACCCTATCTAATGGCGTAAAAGTAGTTATCAAAAATACAACGTTCAAGAACGACCAAATTATGATGACTATGGTGTCTGACGGAGGTTATAGTAAAGTGCCTGTGGCTGACCTCCCTTCTGCTTATGCCGCTACTGATGTGGTGGAAAATGCCGGTATCGCTGAATACTCTTTGTTAGATTTACAAAAATATCTCGCCGGTAAAACTATCAGCATATCTCCTTCTATCTCCGATTATTCAGAAGAGATTTCAGGTTCTTCTTCAGTGAAGGATTTCGAAACTATGCTCCAATTGGTTTACCTCTATTTCACTAACCCTCGTAAAGATAATGAGGCTTTTAAATCTTTAATCGACCAATATTATACTATCCTCGCTTCTCGTGATAGCAACCCTAAAGTCTCTTTCAGTGATAGTATCTCTGCTGTTACTAATAGCCACCACGAGCGTAATATTATCATGGACCTTAACTGGCTCGCTAAAGTAAACCAAGATAAGGCTTATGATATCTTCCGTCAAAGATTCTCTAATCCTGCCGACTTTACCGTTATATTAATTGGTAATATCGAAGATAACGACCAATTCCGTAATCTTATCGCTACTTGGATCGGTGGTATACCTGCTACAGGGGCTAAAGAGAAATTCGTTGATAATGGTATCCGCTCCCCTAAAGGCGTTGTGAAAAACTATTTCGAAAGAGAAATGCAAACAAATACCGCTTCAAACCGTATTGAATATACCGGTAAATTGAAATATAACCAAAAGAATAGACTCGTGATGAATATCATCGGTGAGTTGCTCTCTACTCGTTATCTCGAAAGTATCCGTGAAAAAGAGGGTGGTAGCTATGGCGTTGGCTGTGCCGGTTATATCCAAAATATCCCTACGACGACTGCCAAACTCCTTATGCAATTCGATACCGACCCTGAAAAACAAGTAAAACTTATGGGTATAATCCATAAAGAGGTGATGGATATCATTGCTAATGGCCCTATTATGGAGGACTTTAACAAGATTAAAGAGAGCATGTTGAAAGAGTATGAGGTAAATGTGACAACCAATAAATATTGGATGAGTGCTCTTACTCGTTATTATCAATATAATTTCGATGGTACCGATTTTGTCGATGTTCTAAACTCTATCACTCCTAAAGATATTCAAAATACATTGAAGAAATTAGTTGCTCAAGGCAATGTTGTTGAAGTGGTAATGCTCCCTAAAAAATAATTAATGCGCAATAAGTTATATCCCCTCAAATTTACTCCTATCTATAAATGTAAAATTTGGGGTGGAGAAAATATAAAAAATATCTCTAACCATTCCAATTCTCTCCTCAATGTAGGAGAGAGTTGGGATGTTTCTGCTTTTGAAGAAAGCCAAAGCGTGGTAGCTAATGGTCCTCTACGTGGTAGTTCATTACGTGATATTATCGATTTATTCGGCGAAAAATTACTCGGAAAAGATATCGTTGAGGAGTATGGTAACGAATTCCCTCTACTTGTGAAAATTATCGATGCTACTGATAAACTCTCTATCCAAGTACACCCGAATGATGATATCGCTCTGAAACTACATAATATGAGGGGTAAAAGCGAAATGTGGTATGTGCTTAGTGCAAACGATAATGCTTATATCATAGCCGGGTGGAATAGCCCCCTCTCTAAAGACGACTATATCTCTAAGTTGAATGATAATGATATAGAATCTATCGTCCGTAAACATCCTGTCAAAGCGGGTGATGTGTTTTTTATCCCTGCAGGTACCGTTCACGCAATCGGTAATGGCTGCTTAATTCTCGAAATTCAGCAATCGTCCGATATCACTTATCGTATCTTTGATTATAATCGATTGGGTGCGGATGGAAATCCTCGTGAATTGCATACCGACCTTGCTCTGATGGCTTTCGATTTCGAAAACTGGAAAATTGATAAGGTGAACTATTATTGTAATGAAATAAATAGTATCGCCAATCTCGTAAACGATAAGCATTTCTGCGTCAATATCGTGGAGGTTAATGATGTTTATGTACTGCAAGATACTTATGGCGGTTTCTCTATTCTCTCTTGTGTAGAGGGTAATTTGGTGGTGAAGAGTAACGATAATGATGACGTACCTCTAAACTGGGGAGAAACGGTTCTTATCCCTGCAGAGCTTACTAAATGTCAAATCTTGGGGAAAGGGAAATTTTTACAAGTTGCACTTTAATTTAAATTATTACTATTGATAAAAAAAGATGATCACTTATTAAGTGACCATCTTTTTTATTGTGTTAATAAGGTGGAATTACCAATTGTCTTTATCTTCATCAATTTGGCGAAGAAGTTCTTTGACAGCGGCTTCAAGCTGTTTGTCTTCGCCGTTAACTACAGAGTTAGGGTCGTTATCAATAAGAATATCAGGCTCTAACTGTGTGTTCTCGAGGTAATAACCCTCTTTTGTAAGGTATCCTATAATAGGAATTCCAAAATATAATGTAGGGTCTTGCATGGTTTCCCAATTTACCGATGTCATAGTGCCCGGAACCGGCATACCTACTATTGAGCCCATCTTTTTGTAGCGATAAACCCATGGTGTGCCGTGTGCATTAGAGTAGTTTGATTCTACAACGAGCATGATACTCTTCTTGTTATATCGGCGTGATGGCATATCACAATTCTTACGTCCTTGTGTAGTCTGCTCCAAATATTTCTCTCCGGAGAAGAGAATCTCAATATCTTCATGGAGGCGTCCTCCTCCGTTATAACGGGTGTCGATAACGATGCCTTCGCATTCGTTATATCTACCTAATATGTCGGAATATACCTCTCTGTATGAGCCGTCGGCCATACTGCGAATATGTACATATCCCAATCGCCCTCCCGATAATTGTTTTGTAGCTTCAGCTCTGCTTTTTATCCATCTATGGTATAGTAATTCGGAAATAACGCCTTGTGTTACAGGTTTTACTACTTCATCCCATCTCGCTTTAGTTTCCGGATTGTATACAGATACCAATACCTTTTGTCCGGCTTTTCGGTTTAATAACGGGTAAAAGTCTTCTCCGGCTTTTATCTCTATTCCATCTATCTTTTCTATTATACAGCCTTTCTCTACTTTAGAATGTTCGGTGTCAAAAGGTCCGTATTGTATTACTTCCGCTACTTTTAGTCCGTCTCCTTTATATTTTTGGTCGTAGAAGAGTCCGAAATCTGCAGTAATATCAGCATTTGCCGGAGTTATAGGTCTGTATCCCGAGCCGGTATGCGATACGTTAAGCTCTCCTAATATCTCCGAAAGCATCTCGGAATAGTCGAAATTATTGTTGATATACGGCAAGAACGGGAGATAATCTTTACGCAATTGCTTTAAGTCTACTCCGTGATAGTTGCTGTTATAGAATCTCTTCTCTTGTTGTACAAACATGTGGTTGAACATAGCTTCGCGCTCTGCTGCTACATTTAAGAACATCGTTGCTTTATACGAGAGTGGGGTAGCACTATTTGATGCGGTATTTATTTTTTTGCATGATCTGCCAAGTGCATAGAGTGTTTTTCCATCTTTTGTCAGATAAAGATTGGATGGTCCGATTTTCTTGCTGATTATCTTTGTGTCGTGCTCGCGTACATTTACTTGCCACAAGTCGTAATCGTCTTCAAAAGCTGCTGTGAAATAGAGTTTCTCTCCGTCTTTCGACAATATTGCTGATGAGAGGTTTGACGACATTGGAGTAATACGTACGATATGATCTTCAAGATGTTCAAGGTCGATAACTATATCTTTGCTTTTTTCTTCATCTTTCTTGTCATCTTTCTTATCTTTGTCTGCTTTTTCATTCTTTGAATTCAACTCTTTCATCCTTTTTTCTTCGGCTTTTTTAAGCTCGTATTCCTCTTTCGAAAGGTTGTATTTGTCGTAAGTATCTTGGTTTAGATAAGCGATGAAAACATCGTTTTGGCTTCCCCATGATGCATGAGCGCGCATTCCTAATCTGTTAGAAACGAAGGTGATGGCATTGCCATCTAATGCCCATCTCGGTTCGCAGTCGATATATGCCGAATTGGTTATATTGTATATCTCGCCTCCTTTTTCGGCAGATACTATGGCTATGTCGGAATATGGGTTTCTCACATGTGAGATGACTTCCATAACGAACCATTTACCGTCGGGCGACCATTGATAATAGAATCCGTAATCGTCTGTATTATAGTATTTTGAGCCGTCTGTTATCTGACGCACTTTTTTTGTGGCGATATTGTAAACCATGAGTTTGGTACGGTCGGCGATGAATGCAATCTCTTTACCGTCCGGGGAGTATGATGGAGAGAATCTCTCTTCTTTTTCGTTGTCAATGAGTGGCTTTTCATCTATTAGTGTGGCATTGGCAAAGTTCACTTCGTTGTCGCGAGCAATTGTAGCTGTGTAGAGATTCCATTTGCCGGTGCGTTCAGAGGCATATACTATTGTGCGTCCGTCAGGGTGTATGGAGATGCCGCGTTCTGTAGCTGCGGTTTTTGTAATTTGTTTCGTTGTTGCATATTCGTCTGTAAATGCGAAAATGTCGCCTCTTGAAGCAAAGAAAATTTGCTTGCCATCGGTAGTTATCTCATATTCCGATGGGCGGGTTACTGCTATGCGATGGATGCTGTCGGGGTCGATTTCCGAGCGCATAGTGACGTTGACTTTTGTAGGTTTGTTGCCCGGTTTACATGTATATATCTCTCCCATATAGCCGAAGCATAATGTGCCGTTGTCGGCAATGGAAAGGAATCTTATCGGGTGCTTGGTGAATTTTGTGATAGCCTCCGGAGTGTCCATCTTATCAGGGGTGGCGGAATAGATATTGAAACTTCCTCCGTCTCGCTCACTAAGGAAATATATTTTGCCGTCTTTACCTACTACCGGGTTGCGGTCTTCGCCTTTGTTGGTGGTTAATTGCTCGTGAGTGTTTTTTGAAATATCGTATCTGAAAATATTTCTTGCTACACTTGATGTGTGGTGCTTGCGCCAGTTGTTCTCACTGCCTGTTGCTTTTTCGTAATAGATATAGTTGCCTGTTGTAGAGGCGTTCATTACCGGCACGGTGAATATCTGTGTTGCTCTACCTCCTTTTGTGCTTACACTGTAAAGCTCTTTAATCCATCCACTCGGAAATTGTACACTCTCGGCAGGCTTTTGAATGTAGGCGCTGAAATATACTTGCTTGTTGTCCGGTGAGAAGCATAATGGTAATTCGTCTCTGGAGTTCGTAGTTAATCTTACCGGATTGCCTCCGTCGATAGATTGAATGTAAACGTCGAAATTGCCGTGTGTGTTGGCGGCAAAAGCTATCGTCTTGCTATCATGGCTCCATACCGGCATATATTCGTGTGCCTCTGTAGAGATTATCTTTTCGGCTTCCCCTCCTGTTGTAGGTACTAAAAATATATTGCCTTGGTAAGCAAAAGCAATCGTTTTTCCATCAGGCGAGATTGATATGTATCGCATCCATAATGGGGTGGATTGCATAGTGGTAACAGATAGTAACAGCGTTACTATCAATAATGTAAGTTTTTTCATATGTATCGGGTTATTAGTTAGTATTGTTTATAGCCACTTCTTTATTTTGAAGAAAAACAAGATACATACTACGGTAAATATCATCAATCCTATAGCATAAACGTATCCGTATTGCCAATCCAATTCAGGCATGTGTGTGAAGTTCATTCCATACATACTCGCAATTAATGTCGGTGGCAAGAATATTACACTTACTATTGTGAATATTTTTATTATCTTGTTTTGCTGGATGTTAACCAAACCGAGGAAGGTGTCTTGAAGATATTCCAAACGGTCGAAAGAGAACCTTGTGTGGTCGAAGAGTGAGTTGATGTCTTTGATGATTATAGATAATTTTGTTTTTGCATCAGAAGGGAATAATTCACTCTTTAGCATATTGCTGCATACGCGACTTTTATCAACGATATTTTCGCGGATAAGCATCGTTTTCTCTTGAAATTCTTTTATGGATATTAATATATCGTCACTTACGTCTTCGTCGGTTTTTAATTGGTTGGATAGAGCGGTGATGTCGCGTGTCATATCCTCTATCATATCGGCATCATATTCAACACGAGTTTCGAGTAGGGCAACAAAAACGTTGTATCCGTTAGTGTAATTCCTCGGCGATGCAAAAAGTTTTTTAACGGTTTCGTTAAAAGAGCGCAAGTGCTGACTGCGTACAGATACTAATATGTTGTTTTTCAATATAAAAGATACGTTCTCTTCTTCAAAAGTGTCGAGCAAAAATTTGGAGTTGGCTACGATGCTGTCTTCGGTTTCGATATAGCGTGATGATATCTCTATCTCTTCCATCTCCTCTTCTTCTTGGATGTATATTTTTAAGAATTGCTCTAATTCACTCTCTACATCTACGGTTACATCTACTAAATCTATCCATAATAATTCAGAAAGAGATACATCTTTTAATATGTTCATCTCTTTGGATATTTTGATACGACCGTTGTCGCGATAAAAAATTCTTAATTCAGACATAATAAATCATTAATACGGTTTTCGTTTTTGTTTATCATTCGCATTTTTTCGGCTCTATTGAGAGAAATGGTATTAATGATTTCTCAATAGAGCCTATCGCTGTGGAGGTTGGCTCAGTATCTGTTGCACCAAATTTGTAAGCTCAATAAAGTCGACAACAGATAGCTGCTCGGGTCGTAGATTAAAAATATCGTAGTTTAAATCATGGCTTGGTAACAATGATTTAAGTGAATTTCGCATCGTTTTTCTCCTTTGATTGAAAGCGGTTTTTACTACCTTGAAAAAGAGTTTTTCATCGCATTGTACGATATTATTCTCTTTTCGAGTCATCCTGATTACCGCGGATTTCACTTTTGGAGGAGGGGTAAATACATTCTCATTTACAGTATACAGATATTCTATGTCGTAATATGCCTGCAATAATACCGACGTAATGCCGTAGGTTTTGCTGCCGTGTTTAGCCGCAATACGCTCGGCTACCTCCTTCTGTATCATTCCACTGCAGATAGGTATTCTATCTCTATTCTCTATTACTTTAAAGAATATCTGACTCGATATATTATACGGATAATTGCCTATTACACAGAATTCTTTGTCGCCAAATATCCGGTTTAAATCCAGCTTTAAAAAGTTCCCCTCTATTATTTTTAATGACGGGTAATGATTCTTTAGATAAACTACCGACTCGGTATCTATCTCTATGGCTGTGAGGTCGATATTCGGGTTGCGAAGAAGAAATTGGGTGAGCACTCCCATACCGGGACCTATTTCAAGTACCGGTGTCATGACCGAAGGGGTTATCGTATTTGATATACGCTCCGCTATCCCGAGGTCATTGAGGAAATGTTGCCCTAAATATTTCTTCGCTTTTACTTCCATTTAGCCGTTTTTACTATTTTTTATTTTATTCAAAGTCACAAAAATACAAATAATTATTAGTAACTTTGCATGCGATTTAAACAATCTACAAAAGTAGCGTTTTTTTGTCAAACTACAAAGACTTTTTTATTTTTATTCAAATGAATCCGATAAATAGGTTTTTACAAAAGCATATTATCAGTTTACTGGCCTTTTTTCATAAGCCGTTCTCGAAAATTATTCCTTTCCAACTCTTTCGCTATGGCGTGTCCGGAGTGGCTAATATGATATTCGACTGGTTCTTATATTTTGTATTTTACAATTTTATCTTTTGCCATAATATAGTTCATATCGGCCCTATTGCTATTTCCGCCCATATTGCCTCTTTTATCTTTACTTTCCCGATCACTTTCTTGTCGGGATTTTGGCTGTCGAGGTACATCTCTTTTAAAGAGTCCATAGTTAGAGGCCATATACAGTTAATTCGCTATCTCTTCGTCGTCTGTGGTTGTATCCTTTTGAACTATATTTGCCTAAAGTTTTTTGTGGAGTATTGCGGTTTTTATCCTACTCCTTCAAAAATGTTGACTACCGGAATTACCACAGTTTTCAGCTTTTTAATGCAAAAATTCTTCACTTTTAAAGCTTGATAAGCGCTTCGTTTTCGCTTATTTCGTGTGTTTTTATGAAAAATATTGAGAATGATAGTCTATTAGTAGAAAATAATAATCATCAAAGCAGGCTTTTTTCTTTTGTAAAGTGGGCTGTACTGGTGGTGGCTTATTTTGTGGTAATATATAAATTGGCTACTTTTGATGATTATGATTTGCTTTTTGCTTGCATTCGGAATATCACTTATTCTCAATGTGTAGGACTCATTGTTATCTTATTGCTCTTCCCCGTAAATTATCTTTTGGAGGCGTTGAAATGGAAGGTCTCTATATCCGGTATCGCCAATATCTCTTTGCGTAGCGCAATAATTTCTACTTTTGTCGGTAATGTGGGGGCTATTATTACTCCCAATCGCCTTGGAGATTACCCCGTACGCGCCGCTTACCTCGGCTTGAAAAATAAAGTTGAGGCGGTGATGCTCGGAATGATAGGCTCTGCCATGCTATCGCTCGTTATCGTTGTTTTCGGAGTGTTTGCCCTAATACATTATATCAGTGCTTTCGGTATTCAAATAGTAAATAAATATTATTTCTATTTACTGTTCTTAATTATTTCATCCGCTTTCGTTCTTATCCTTTTGCTGCCTTTTGTGATGAGTAAGATTCATTTCGAGAAAATACGTAATAAGTTCCTCTATAATCTATTTTCTGAAATGTCGAAAATGAATTATCTTATGTTGCTGAAAATCACTCTTCTTTCTTTATTGCGATATGTTGTTTTCTTCTCGCAATATGCTATAATATTATCTTTTTTTTCAAGTCAAATAACTATCGTAAATGCCCTGCTTGTTATTCCTATTGTTTATCTTTTTACAACTATCACTCCTACAATTTCCGCCTCTGAAGCCGCCACTCGGGCAGGGTATGCTTTATTGCTTTTTGAGCCGATGGGCGTGGCTGCTCCCGCCGTTATCATCGCCACTCTTTTTTTGTGGATTGTAAATAATGGTATTCCTATTTGTGTGGGCTTTATCCTATCGCATTTTAAGGTTATAAAATAATTCCCTTTTTTCTTCTTTTTATCCCCCCTTTTTTTATTAAAATTCAGAAATTTTATTTTTTTGACCTGCACCCTTTAGTGGGATTATTTAGTAGTTAAAAATAGTTAATAATTCAATAAATTCCGATTATTTTTTTTACCTTTGCACAATAAAATGGTACTCCTTTTCCGTTATTCGATAAAAGCAGTAAACCTTTTTTAATGATTAATTTAAAAAATTACAAAAGGCATTGTTACGTAAAAATACAATTTGGATTATCATATGTTTGATGTTTTTAATGTTTGTTGTGTTGCTTTTTTTGCAATTAAGATACATTGTTCAAACAGATGATTTGATAAGGACTCGCTTCCAAGACGCAGTGCAAAGAAGTATGTTTCGCACTGCCGAATCAGTAGAAGAAGAGGAGGTGATGACGTATATAGAAGATATTGTCAATAGCGACACCCCGGAGGGCCGAGAATTAAAAGAGTTGTTCGAAAGTGTGAATGTTGAAGTGCGCGGTATGCAGAGTGTATTTCAAACTGATGACTCTATCCTCGTACCAAGTTACAAACTCCGCTCTGATGATGCCGACCAATCTTTTACCGAGCAGAAGTATAGACAATTTCTTCGTTCAAAAAAATTAATCGATGTGGTGACGGCTCGTTTGCTCAACGATGCCCCGAATTACAATATTACCTCCAGGATAGATCCTGAATATATGAGGAAAACTCTGAACTATAACCTTCGTAATAATGGGGTTACTTTAGATTTCCAATTCGCAGTGGCGGATAAATGGGGAAAACATATACATACTTTCAATGAGGTGCCATTTGATGTTACCGGAGATTGCTATAAACAAAGGTTGTTCCCTTCTGAAAATAGCAGATATCCTTATTACTTATATCTCTATTTCCCGGATGAACATATTTTCTTAAATCAAAGTATTAAAATGGTGCTCCCATCTCTTTTAGTTACTTTGGTGCTTTTGGTAATTTGTATTATTACCATAATATATATCTTTAAACAACGATGGATGTATGAGGTGAAGAATGACTTCGTTAATAATATGACTCATGAGTTAAAAACTCCGGTCTCTTCTATCTCTTTGGCTTCTCAAATGCTAAACGACCCTAATGTGGTTAAATCTCCGCAAATGTTGGCCCGCATCTCTCAAGTGATTAAAGAAGAAACAAAACGATTATCAAACCAAGTTGAAAAGGTGTTGCAGACTTCCGTCTTTGAAAAGGAGAAAACAAACCTCGTCTTCAAAGAGGATAATGTTAACGAACTTATTGAAACTATCTCTAAAAATTATTCATTGAAATTGGAAAATCTCGGTGGAAAATTGGTGGTCAATTTATGTGCTGTGAATGCTTTCGCAATGATTGACGAACTCCATTTCAGTAATGTTATTTACAATTTGATGGATAATGCAGTGAAATATTCACGTACGGATGTGCCTCTGATTATTACTATCTCTACTTGGAATAAGAAAAATAGAATTTTTATCTCAATAGAAGATAATGGTATTGGAATTAAAAAAGAGTATCAAAAACATATATTTGACAAGTTTTACCGCGTTCCTACCGGAAATCGCCATGATGTAAAGGGCTTTGGCCTCGGTTTGGCTTACGTCAAAAAAATTGTAAACGATCATCACGGGTCTATTAAAGTAGAGTCGAAAGTAAATGTGGGTACAAAATTTATTTTTGACATTCCAAATGTTGAATGAGTAGACTACGATTGATGATTGTATAAATAATAGAATAAATAATGTTGAATAAATAATATAGTTCGAAATGGAAAAACTCAAGATTTTACTATGCGAAGATGATGAGAATTTAGGTATGCTTCTTCGCGAATATCTGCAAGCTAAAGGATACGACGTTATCTTAATGTCCGATGGCGAAGCAGGTTATCAAGCCTTTATGAATGAAAAAATTGATCTCTGTATTCTTGATGTTATGATGCCTAAAAAAGATGGCTTCTCTTTGGCTCATGATATAAGAAAGATTAATGGTATCGTGCCTATTGTTTTTCTTACCGCAAAATCACTGAAAGAGGATGTACTCGAAGGTTTCAAAATCGGTGCCGATGATTATATTACAAAGCCTTTCTCTATGGAAGAACTTACTTTCCGTATCGAAGCTATTATGCGTAGAATTAGCGGTAAAAAGAATAAAAGCGGTAATGAATATCGTCTCGGTAAGATGATTTTCGATACTCAAAAACAAGTCATTATCGTTGATGATAAACAAATTAAACTTACTACTAAAGAGAGCGAATTGTTGACTCTATTGGTGCAAAACTCCAATAGTATGCTCGAGCGTAACTATGCTCTAAAAACTATTTGGGTAGAGGATAACTATTTCAATGCTCGCAGTATGGATGTTTATATTACCAAACTCCGTAAAATTCTTAAATTCGATCCTAATGTGGAAATTATTAATATCCATGGTAAGGGTTATAAACTCGTCGTTCCTGATTAATTTTTTCTTTAATATAGCACGGCATCTCATTGTCGTGCTTTTTTTTATTATGAAGAAGGTATTTTTTATTATTTCTCTTGCATTTGTATTGCTCTCTTGCAACGACAATTCGGATGCTCTTATCCGTTCCGCAGTGGATAATCAAATGAAGAATTATCCGAAATCCACTTTACAGGATTTGTATAAGTGCTTTTTTCAAGACTATTTCGGCCCGGGACATATCGTTACCGATTCTATAGCCGCTAAAGAATATTTATTGTACGAGCTTGAAAATATGCACGATGATACGGCTGTTTTACTCTACGAGTCTACAGGGTATAAACATAATTATGTGCGTGTAAGTCTTGATGTTATCAGAGATAGCATAGTGCCTTTTAACGCGTACTTGTCGGCTTTTTTACGCAGCGTAAAGGATATTGAGGGACTTTCTCATGACGAATGGTGCAAGGAATGGAAGAAAATTGTTGGGGTTATTGATGATATGAATCTTAACTTACCGAATTATCAGAGTGATAAATGCTCTATAGATTCTCTTCTTGATGCCGGAAAATATGTAATGCATCATAGTAAAAGTTATGGTGTTGCTTATCATCCGCATTATAGGATTATGCGTAGGGACATTTTCGATAAAGAAATTTTACCGTATATACAGGAGTATTATATAACTCCTTCGTTGGATGAATAATAATTAAGCATTATAACCATCACCCAACAAGTTTATGTATTTAATCATTGCAGCATAATATTTTTTCTCCCTTTTCTTTGTAGATATAATGCACCCCGAAAGTTTTTTGCAAAAAACTTTCGGGGTGCACTTCAACACGGGGGTGTGGACTTATATATTTAACGATTATTGACTATTTATTCTGATAATACGGAATCGAAATACCATTTTTTGCCGTCAGCATCTGTAAACATTGTTACTCCAACTCCATTTACACATTTAGCATATTCTTCTGTTGTATTTTTTGTATCATACGCAATTAATTCCGGTAATAAATAAAATTGAATGTCGTCTAATAAAATATTCCCTTCATTATTGCCAGTGCGAGTTGTACTGTGATAAAAAGTATAAGAAAATTGACACTCTCTATCAAATACACTTTCGTCAAAAATCTCTACCCAAAAATCATATGGTTGGTATGTTGTCGTATCATCATCTATAAATGTTGCATTAGCATAGGCATGACCATATCCCCATGCACAATTGCACATTGGATTATATGAACAAACAGTATCTATATACAAGTAGCGTTCTATATTTTTAACAGTAAAAACACACGAATCTGTTTTGTTTTCATTGGTAAATAATAACAATTGTCCTTTTGTATACGGCAAATAATCATACAAATAATTTATTGACATATAATCAGTAAACTTATATATTGGTTTCTTTGTACAAGAAGATAAAATCAATAATGACGAAGAAATCAATAACATTAAATAAATCTTTTTCATATCACAATCTATTTATTAGGTGAAACAATAAATTTATAAAAATAAGACCTTAATTAATTAAAATTCATTTGTCTTTCGGGCATGGAGTGATATCACATAACTACCACGCCCTGAGTAGTTTAAAGGCTAAACAACATAATAATATGTATCTTGAATTATTCACATACATAATGCTTTAATTTTGTTATGCAAATATAAATATAAATTTCATAATGACAATCATTTTTTTAATTTTTTTAATTAGTCGCTCCTTAATTTCTACCTTTGGTACGCAGCCTGGAACATAGGCTGATATAGGTAGTTTAAAATTGTCATCCAAAAATCTGCAAAAAGATGCTTGAGTTTCTTCATCATCTTCATCAGATTCCATGCAGTAGATACCATCAGACGGATGGGGATTGCATGTTTACCCTTCGCGGAGTACAAAGGAGCAAACTCCTTTTCAAAATACGAC
>JAEDFN010000043.1 GCA_016292775.1 Paludibacteraceae bacterium | reverse complement strand
CTCTTTCTCATATCGGATAGTTAATAACCTGTCCAACTTTTTGGGGTCACTTCAGTTATCTCAGGGCATTTTTTTTATGTTATTATTTTTCGCGGTTTGTTAGGTCGATATAAATATTATAATCTTCATCAAAAGGCACTACATTATAGGCTATCTTTCTAAGGTCATGTATATTACCATCTTCGATTTTCACAATATATTTTCCAATATATTCAGGATGTTGAGACGCTATAGAATCGTAAATCTCCTTTGCTGAAATATTATATTTTTCAAAATCAATTGCCCCATTGTCATTAATGATAAATTGACAGGCAGATACATATAGAGGGTATTGTTGATTTATTATTTGTACATCATATCTCCATTGTTCTTCTTCTATTTTGAAGTCCCTGCATGTAACGGAGTTTGGATTAGGCTTTTCAATAAATTTACCATCAACAAGGAATGTTTCTAAACGTAAATCATTTTGTGTTACATTTTGGTCTCCATTATAACAACATACTTTTACTTCAGTTTTATTATCAGACATAAAATGTGCATGTGAAATATTAGGAATTGGTGTGCATGCACTTATTAATAAGCATATTATAATTGATTTAAAAAAATTTTTCATAATTATTTGTTTTTAATGTTTTTTATTCCATCCATAATATAAAATTCCTGCTGATGATTTTATCCAGCATGGCGTAAAATTGTTGTTTTTAGTAAAATAACCATTATCAAAAATATAGAAATAACATTTTTCTTTTTTATTTTTTTTAATAGTATAACCTAATCCAATAGCTGCGATGTAGTGTGGACCTGCTTTTGTTGATGTTACAATGATAATTGGCTCTTTTTGTTCTTTCATCCATTTTATGGATTTTTTTTCTATTAAAGATTTTATATCATATTGTTCATCTGTTGCTTCTCTAAGTCCTCTAGACATTCCCAATTCATATAATGCTTTTTCTCCAAATGCCCATAAAGTCCTTTTATACCATTGATAATATAATCCACTATCAAGTTTCATACTTATTGGATATACTTCGTTGTTTTTATAAGCAGGGTCTCTATAATAGTTATATGTAGAGTATTTAGAAACTATTTTTTTTATTTTAGGATGATAATCTCCTTTCAATGGTATATAAAATCCATGGTAACTATTAAATTTTCCTCTATATAACCAACTCATTATTGTGGGACCACATGCACCACTCCATATAGTATTTAAAATTTTATCGTTTTGATATTCTTCTAAAAATATTGTATTAGTTAAATCGTTGTTTTCAAATTCATTTAAAATTTTTTCTCTTTGTGGTTTAGACAAATAAAATTGATTAGTGATTGAATCTGTTCCTAAAAAATATGTATTCGGATTGTTTATGTTAACCCACCATGTATTTGCGACTGCTTGAGAATCAATAAGATTATTTATGTGTTGATATATGGTAATATTGGATGATCTTATTAATTCCTCATTTATAGAATCTAGCTCTTCTTCAGGATAATAATTTAATATATTTTCTTCATCTATTAACCATTCTTTTTGTGAAATTGGAATTAATTTTATATCATTGCTATCTGTTGAAATATTTAGAAATAGATTGTCAGAAGAATAGCCATAGTATACGTTTGGATATTTACCTAGATATCTTTTGTATAAAAACAAATTAGAGTTATATTCCATTGGTTCTGTATAAACTCTTTCTATAATTGTTTCTTTCTCATTTGGAGAAGCTGATACTACTACTGTTCCTATTAAATTATTCTCACACAAAATACCAAATTCATAAAATTTTGGATTTTCATCGTAGTTAAAAACTACAGCGGGTCTATTAGTAAATGTAATATAAGGTGGTAAATTACTCTTAATAGAGTTGTATACGACTTCTTTATATTGAGGATAAAACAATTCTATATTAGAAATAAATTCAGTATAAGCATATTGACGAGCATATTTATAATTTATAATTCCATCATTAGTTGCTAATTTATTTAATTCAGATTCAGATAGCATTGGTATATTATAAATTTTATGTTGATTATCTTCAATATTTTGTGGCGAATACTGAATAATATCTTGATTGATTAATAGATTATTGCATCCCTCTAAAAAGATGCTTAATATTAAAATTATTATTATTTTCATCATTGTTAAAAATATTTTAAAATTTATTTGTTAATTATTTTATATTCAATACTTTATGTGGCCCGATAAATATATATAACCAAATATTATATCGGGCCGGTAGTGCTAAAGACTAAGCAAGAATTATATATGTACAATTTGTATTTCATATTTATAAATTATTTTGCAAACAAAGTATATATATATTGACCTTAACTGAAAAAGGTTGTCAATTTTTCGAGAGTTAAACCTAACTGGTTATAACAATAACTATTATCCCACTAGTAATGTTTACCTTTTCTAATTTCTATAACGCATTGATTGTCAGTTGGATTTGATGTATTGACTGCATATTTCTCTTACAACTGAAAGGGTTAACCCTTTCATGCCAGTTTCACTGACTTGGTTGCGCCTTTTTGTTTAGAATTATGGGCAAAGATATAATTATTTTTTTTAAAAACAAAAAAATTCTTCAAGTATTTTTCCAAATTTGCTGATGTGGCACGGTTTGGGTGTGCGCTATGGACGGCGTATGCTTCTCTATGTTCAAGTATGGCCTTTCGTCATTGCAGAAGGCGATGATGAATGTCAGCTCTTTTTTTGCATACTTCTCGTGTTTCGTACCTAAATTTATTATATACGCGTTCTTTTTTGTCTTGTGCTTCATTGCCACTCCCTTTTTGACTCCTAAAGTGACAACTTTTTTAGTCTAAGTTATATTACTATCCTCGATTTTCACAATATATTTTCCAATATATTCAGGATATTGAGACGCTATAGAATAATCAAATTATTTTATAAAAAAAAGCAAACGTAATAATTTACGTTTGCTTTTTTTTTATGAAGATTAATTCGTTTTCTATCCACCGAAATTATCATACATCAAGTTCTCTTTCGGCACTCCAAGGCTGTCAAGCATATTTTCTACTGCTTTACTCATAGGACCAGGACCGCACATGTAGTATTCAATATCCTCAGGAGCTTCATGGTCCTTAAGATATGTTTCATATATAACATTGTGTACAAAGCCCGGAGTGTATTTAACACCGGCAGCATCTGCCGCAGGGTCCGGACGGTCGAGTGCAAGATGGAATGAGAAGTTAGGGAACTCTTTCTCAAGCGCAAGGAAGTCCTCAAGATAGAATACCTCATTAAGAGCACGTGCTCCGTAGAAATAAGACATCTTACGGTTTGTCGTGCGTAATGTATGTGTCATATGCATAATTTGAGCACGCAATGGAGCCATACCGGCACCACCACCTACCCACATCATCTCTGCTGTAGAGTCGAAAATTGGGTGGAAGTCTCCGTAAGGACCTGACATAATTACTTTATCTCCAGGTTTTAATGTGAAGATATATGAAGATGCTATACCAGGCATTACATCTTGGAAGCCCGGTCCTTGCTCTTTTGGTTTGAATGGTGGAGTAGCGATACGTACTGTAAGCATTATTCTATCTCCTTCTGCAGGATAGTTCGCCATAGAATAGGCACGGATTGTTGGCTCTGTATTGGTACATTTTAAACCAAACAAACCGAATTTTTCCCATGCAGGAAGATATTCTTCTCCAATAAGTGATTTGTCAATGTCTTTGTCGTAATCCATGCTATATGCAGGAATCTTTATCTGTGCATACGAACCAGGGATAAAGTCCATATGTTCCCCTTCCGGAAGAGCAACAATAAACTCTTTAATGAATGTTGCAACGTTTTTGTTGGAAATTACCGTACATTCCCACTCTTTAACTCCAAGTACTGATTCCGGTACTCGTATTGCCATGTCTCCTTTTACTTTCACTTGACAGCCAAGACGCCAATTGTCTTTCATCTGTTTGCGTGAGAAGTGTACTGTTTCGGTAGGGAGTATCTCTCCACCTCCTTCATCTACTTGACAACGACATTGTCCACAAGATCCTTTTCCACCGCATGCTGATGGTAGAAATATTCCACTTGTTGCCATCGCATTTAATAACGATCCTCCCGCTGCCACTTCTACATCTTTTTCTCCATTGAGGCGAATCTTTACATTGCCGGATGCTACTAAATAGCGTTTTGCAATGAGCAAGATGATTACGAGTATGATGATTACTGCTAAAAATACCACCAAACTTGTTAGAGTCGCCATTGTATTTATTGCTAATAACATATCTGTTTAATGTTTAGTGTTTAATAATAATTGAACTTTTATATTTTCAAACCTGAGAAGCAGAGGAATGCCATTGCCATAAGGCCTACAGTGATAAATGTTATACCAAGCCCTTTTAGTGGTGCAGGTACATCTGAATATTCCATCTTCTCGCGTATAGCTGCAAGGCCTACAATTGCAAATGCCCATCCAATTCCGGATCCTAATGCATAGGCTATTACATCTACTATGCCGGTGAGTGCTTTCGGATCGGTTGCTTCCAATCCTACTCTCTGTTGCATGAAGAGTGATCCTCCCATGATGGCACAGTTTACTGCTATAAGTGGTAAGAAAATACCTAATGAGGCATACAATGATGGAGAAAATTTTTCAACAATCATCTCTACCAATTGTACAATAGCTGCAATTACTGCAATAAATAATATCAAACTCAAATAACTTAAGTCCAAATCTGCAAAGCCTTCGCCTAACCATGATAATGCTCCTTTTTGCAATATGCCGGTGTATAAATAATAGTTCACCGGTAAGGTTATTAATAGCACAGCGGTTACTGCTATTCCAAGACCTACAGATGTCTTTACATTTTTCGATACTGCAAGGTATGAACACATACCAAGGAAGTATGCGAATATCATATTGTCCGAAAATATCGAACTTATAAATAAACTTAATGCGTGTTCCATAATCTATTATTTTTCTTGAAGGTCTTTGTTTATTGAACGATGAACCCAAATAATACATGCAACAATGATAAGTGCCATTGCAGGCATCATCATCATACCGTTGTTTACATAACCCATTTCATAGAATGATTCCGGTATTATTCTGTAACCGAATAAGGTTCCGGCCCCTAATAATTCACGGAAAAAGGCTACTACTATCAATATCCATGCGTATCCTATACCATTACCTATACCATCTAATAGTGAGGCCCCCGGTTTATTGCCCATTGCAAAGGCTTCAAGACGGCCCATCAATATACAGTTGGTAATGATAAGTCCGATATATACTGATAATTGTACGCTTAAATCGTATAAAAAGGCTTTTAATATCTCTGATACTATAGTTACTAATGCGGCAACTACTACTAATTGCACAATGATACGTACGTTATTTGGTACGGTATTGCGAAGTAATGAGATTACTACATTAGCCATTGCTACAATTATTGTAACGGAAAGTCCCATTACTATAGCAGGCTTTAATTGTACTGTTACTGCTAAGGCAGAGCAAATACCGAGCACTTGTACTGCTACCGGGTTGTTCTTGCTTAATGGCCCGAGTAACGCATTTTTTAATTCTTCTTTCATATTACTTCTCTCCTTCTGTTTCTGGTTCTACTTCTACAATCTCATTGTTTTCTGCTACCGGTACTTCTGCTACTGCTTCTTCTTTGGCAAGAAAGAATTTCTCGTATTTGCCAAGACTTGTTTGAAGCATAGTTTCTACACCTTTAGATGTGATAGTACCTCCCGAAATAGCATCTACTTGGTCTTGTCCTTCTGCTTTTTGTCCCACTTTCATTACTGCTATTGAGGCAAATTTTCCATTCTTGATAAGCTCTTTACCGATGAATGGATCACAGAATTTTACTTTATTAGTAATCTCGGCTCCAAGTCCCGGAGTCTCACCTGCGTGATTGAAATATATGCCGTAGATAGTATTGCGGTCTTCATTCAATGCAATATAACCCCATATCGCTCCCCAAAGTCCATTTCCATTCATAGGAATAATGTATTTTGTAGAACCGTCTATTTCGGCTATATATATAGGAAGCTCGCCTTCTTGTACTTGATAATCGAAATCCTCTACAGGATTTAAGTTCTTTACAGTATTGCCTTCTGCATCCAACATGTTGTATTCTTTGATGGTTGAGGCATATACTCCCGCTGCATCTGCACTGAAGTCCAATCCTGTGAGTGAACTCAATATTTGTTTCTTCTTGTCAAGTTTCACATTCTCGTCTTGACGTGTTCTTAATACACCTGATGTGATTGACAATAGCAACGATACTATAGTGATGATTATCACCATATATATTAATGTGTAACTATTCTTATTTGTATTCATAATTTATGCAATTATTTTTTTACACGTTTTAGACGTTTGTTGATATTGGCTTGTACTACGTAGTAGTCTATCAAGCATCCAAAGATATTCATGAATAATATTGCAAGCATCATACCTTCTGGGTATCCCGGATTGAGCACTCTGATTACGATAGCAACTACACCGATAAGGAAACCGTAAATCCATTTTCCTGTTTCTGTGCGTGCTGAAGTTACAGGGTCTGTTGCCATAAATACGGCACCAAATGCAAAACCACCCAATACGAGGTGCATATACCATGGCATTTGTGCTACTGCATTGCTTTCAGATCCGAATATATTGAATAATATTGCTGTCAATGCTCCTCCGACAAATACGGATAACATTGTTTTCCAACTTGCTACTCTTGTAATCAAGAGTATTGCGGCACCTATTAAAATAGCTATTGTAGATGTTTCTCCTACAGAACCCGGAATCCATCCGATGAATGCATCCATAAATGTGATGTCATTACCCATTGTGTCGGTTATTCCGGTGTAACCTGCCGATGATGTGGCAACTTGTCCGAGCGGTGTAGCACCGGTAAATCCGTCTACTTTGTCGCCGGCTGCCCACCAAAAGGCATCTCTTGTGCGCACCCATACTCTATCTCCACTCATCGCTGTAGGATATGCAAAGAATAAGAATGCACGGGCTATTAATGCTACATTGAAAATATTATATCCGGTTCCTCCAAATACCTCTTTGGCAAAAATTACTGCAAATGCAGTGGCTAATGCTACCATCCAAAGCGGCGTGTCGATTGGTAATATCATCGGAATAAGAATACCTGAAACCAAGAATCCTTCTTGTATCTCGTGTCCTTTGAATTGGGCTACGGTAAATTCTATGCCTAATCCTACTAAATAAGACACGATGATTGTTGGCAATAATGCCAAAAGTCCGAATGCAAATTCAGTCCAAAATGTTGCCTCCTGACCTATTGCAATGAAATGTTGGTAACCTACGTTCCACATTCCGAAAAGTAATGCCGGAATTACTGCTATTACCACCATTATCATTGTACGTTTCGAATCGGTTACATCGTGGATATGTGATCCTCTTTTTGATGTCTCGTTTGGAACGAATAAGAAAGTCTTAAAGCCATCAAATACCGAATGAAACATAGAAAGTTTTCCCCCTTCCGAGAAGGTTGGTTCAACTTTGTCTACAATGTTTTTTAAAAATTTCATATCGTTTGTAATATGTTTTATTATTATTTATTCGTTTTAATTATTCCAACTCTTTTCTCATGTAGTTGAGTGCTTCACGTACAATGCGTTGTGTCTCGATTTTTGATGTACATACAAATTCACATAACGCAAAATCTTCCGGTGCCACTTCGTATGCTCCGAGTTGCTCCATCTTATCTAAGTTTTTGGCAATCATTGCTTTTACAAGTTGCTCCGGCATTATGTCCATCGGGAATACTCTGTCGTATTCTCCACTCATAATAAATGCACGTTCGCCTCCGCATATGCGAGCGTCAAACTCGTATTGCTTTT
Source organism: Paludibacteraceae bacterium (assembly GCA_016292775.1). GTDB lineage: Bacteria > Bacteroidota > Bacteroidia > Bacteroidales > Paludibacteraceae > Aphodosoma. Next base: position 8,082 of record JAEDFN010000043.1, on the reverse strand, counting down.
TCGGGCAGAGCATCTTTTGTATTTTTGTGAAGAATAAGTTTGTGTTGGAAAATTTATTGAAACGTGGCATAGCCCAGCCTAATAATTCATCGGCATGGTCGCCCTCTGCAATAACGGTGATTTGACCGGCAAAAGGAGAAAGAAAACTCTTCTCTTCCGCTTTAATTCCTGTTAATGGGTTACCGTTTATTACGCGTATATTTTCATCTTTTATTAATTTACCTTCGTCTATATCAGAGATATATGAACCGGTAATGGTAGTGACGTAAGAAGGGGTGCTTACTTTTGGTCCAACTACGGCAATCGTTTTTCTCATGTCGAGTTTGCCGGTTAAAATGTAATTACCCATCATTACTACATCTTGAACATTCATTGTCCATACTATCTCACCTTTGTTTACCGGGTCAAGATGGTTGATTTGTACTCCGGCATTTCCTGCAGGGTGTGCTCCTTCAAAGGCTGTTACCTCTACATTTTCCATGTTTTGTAATGATGTAGGAGTGGCTTTACATACATTATAATATACTTTGGCAATTTTGCTTAATGCTGTTAAGCCCGCTTGAAGCTCTTTCTCTTTGCCTTGTAATGTATAGCCGTAATCAGGTGCCAAAGGTGCCGTATCAAATGCTGATACAAAGATGGATTTCGGCATCATGGTAGGATTTGCTATTACATCGTATGGACGTTGGCGGATAAGTGATCCAAAACCGGATGCCAATATGGCTGCATGAATTGCCTCTCTGCCGGAATTAAAATCTATGGCAGGCATCTCTACTTGGGTTTTTGATCCGTTGCGCTCAATTAAAATGTAAAGCAACTTACGACGCTCTCCACGAGCTACTTCTTTTACTTTTCCACATACCGGAGATACTATCTTTAATTCCGGATGCGATTTGTCGTAAAAAATCGGTGAGCCGATTTGTACCTCGTCTCCCTCTTTTACTGCTACTTTTGGCACTATTCCTTCATAATAATCAGGTACTATGCCTATCTCTTGCGAAATAATTTCACCGACATTTTTCTTGTCAGCGGCTCCTGATATCAGAATGTCTAAGCCTTTTTTTAATTTAATCGTATTCATATAATCGAAAATATGTTATAATATGCGTGTTGTTATATGCTTGTGTTTTTTGTCAGATGTGTGATGTAAGTTTGTAAATGATTGATATTTACTTATTTATGTTTAATGTAAATGGTTCACTTTATTACACGACACACAGTTTGCAAAGATACTATTTTATATTGAATTATTGCCTTATATTCCTTGTTTTTTTATCAAAAATTTATTTTAACATATAGTTCTCCATTACATAACTTTTTGTGTTGTACTTAATTATTACTTCAATTCTGATTTAGGTTATTTTTTTTAATTTTTTCTTTTATTTTTCTTGGTCTAATTCAATTATATTATTACCTTTGCAACGTCAAATAAATGACTTCTACGTTTGACTTTTTGAAATTTATATTTTATTACTAACTAATAAATCAATTTAACAATGAAAAAACTAACGTTATTTTTTGCTACTTTGCTTAGCATTTCCGTATTGTTTACTGCTTGTCCTCCACAACCACCAGTAGAAGAATCTACTGCAATGAATTATTGGGATGGTATGTTCTATTCTTATAATGAGGACAATGATCACCCTTGGGGCGAGTATTCTTACATTTTTATGACCAATACTCTCGATGCAAATGATCAAGGCCAATTCTCCGGCGAAGGAAAATGTATCTTCTTACAAGTTATTGCTCCTACCGCTACATCTAACCAAATCCCTGCAGGTACTTATCCTGTTGTTGATTATCAAGGTACAGAAGTTCCTACTCAAGATATGGTACTCGCAGGTTATCAATATGATATGTTAGCTGATTATGGTTATCCTGGTGTATATTTGGTTGATATGGGTACTTATGCATGGAACATTACTGCTACTGATACTACTACTCTTTATGTAATAGGTGGTGATTTAACTGTTGCTTACGAAGGTAATGTTGCTAAACTTACTTTGAAAGCTAAATTTGATAATGGTACTTCAGAAACTTTTGCTTTCGAAGGCGCAATGAATGTTGGTGATCATGAATGGCCTGTACCAGAAGATCCATATGAATATGAAAGCACAGAAGCTGTTCAACACAACTTCGCTTTCACTTCTTGCGATATGAGCTATGAAGCTGACTATGGTTGCTGGGTACTTTCAGCAGAAAAAGATAACTATAAGTTAGGTGCTACTTTCTATAGTGAAAATACAGAAGATGCTACTGGTTCTTATACCGTTTCCGATTCACAAGAAAATGGTACAGTTCAAGCTTCTCCGGGTGCTGCTGATGGTAATATCTACTATTCTTTCTGGGGTACTACTACTGAAGACGGTTATATCCAAGATGTTTGGTTCATCACTGGCGGTAGCATGACTGTAACAGGTGCTAACTTTACTTGTAACTTTACTTCTCATTTCGGTTCAACTCTCCAAGGTTCTTATACTGCTGCAGAGGCTGCTCCTGAAATGGCTAAAGCTCCACGTAATATCAAACCTATCGCTAAAAAAGCTAACGTTAAAAATTCTTTGATTCAACGTCCTACTTGCTTGAAATAATTATAAATTAATTATAGTTTGGGAGTGAAAGCAGTAGCTTTCACTCCTTTTTTATTGCTTTTATTTAAACTATTAAAAATAATTATAGTCAAATCTTTGTAGTATAAAAAATAAATGCTAATTTTACACTTTGAAGTAATAGTTGATTATCGATTTATAATGTATTGTAAATCAACTTGATATGTAATTTGTTCTCTAAAAGAAACCTATCGAATATGAAAAAACTAATACTTGCTTTATCCGTACTGATTTCAGTATTTACAACACTTAATTCTCAACAGCAAGTGTTGACGGTAGCGGACTTCAATGGTGAAGTTCCCGCTAATTGGAGGATTGTTTCTAATAATAAATCTTCCGTTCAAAATTTGTGGCATCAATCCGGGGCTTTACTCCTTGGCTCTGATAAAAACATTATCCTATCTCCGGAGCTCGAGGCTTCTAATTCCGTGTCTGTAGATTTATATATTTCTTCTTTTTTCTTTAATAAAAAAACTTCTAAAGCAGACACTCTTTTCATTATTTATGCCCTTAATTCCGATAGCGCAGTGTTGGATACCAAAATTGTCTATTCCTCCTCTATTAAAGCACCGGGCCATTATACCGTTAAATTATCAGGAAAAGAGGATGTAGCATTTATCAAAATCGTTTCCAACCCTTTGCCTCGCTTTAATGGCGTGTCGAACAATGTGGCTGTGCAATCTCTAAAAATAAGTTCCGTTGAAGCTGATAATAATAATTCTGCTTTGAATTACTCTTTGTCTGTTTCTGTTACCGAAGATATCTTATATACCAATATTCCGGATAACGAATATTATGAGATTTTTTCAATTACGGGTGCAAGAATGAAAAAAGGTTACTCTTCTTATAATAAAATCAATATTTCAGACCTTAATAAGGGTATTTATATAATCCGTACAGCTGCCGGAGCAGCCAAATTTATCGTAAAATAATTTATTTATTAATATAAGGCCTATTTTGATTTTTACGTGGTCAAAATATGCCTTTGTTATTTTATAATTATGAAAAAAAGATTATTTATTACTTTACCAATTTTAATTTTTACTGCAATTCTATTGTCAAATTGTGGAGGCGACACTATTATTATCGATGAAGATTTAATTATAGGCCGTTGGAAGAGTGGTTCTTTATATGAAGTTTATGAACAGGGCGGTAGTGGTTATACTTGGGATGAAGCCGACGATGTTACCGAAGACGAACGCCAACAGTTTGAATGGTCTATCTCTGATAATAATATCCTTACACAAATTCACCTAATGGAAATGGGTGGTAGAATCCCTAAAGTTTACAATATTACACAACTAACCAATACATCTTTAGTTTATGAAGATGACTATGGCGTAAAACATTATTTTATTCGTGTTGAATAATACCTATTTGTTATGAAAAAGTTTTTTAAGGTATTTGCTATCTGTTTTTCATCATTGCTTGCAGTGGTGATAATCGTAGCAATTATCGTTTGTAATGTAATCTTTACTTCGTCTAAATTAACTCCTATTGTTCGAGAAATTGCTGAGGATTATATTACATGCGATTTTGAATTGGATACGGTGGATCTTACTTTCTTCTCCTCTTTCCCCGATTTCTCTATCCACGTCTCTAATTTGATTCTTATCAACGATTCTATATCTCTTGATAATGATACTCTATTAAGTGTTAGAGACTTGTATGCTTCTGTAAATGTGAGAGAGTTTTTGTTTAAGGATAATGTTATTATAAATAAAATTACTCTTTCCGATTCTAAGGCCAATATCTTTGTCGATTCTCTTGGAAATGCAAATTATCATGTCTTTTCTATAGCATCAGATAATACGGAAGAAGATACTTCCGACTCTACATCATTGACGGATATGTTTGATTTACTCGATGTGCAGACTCTTGTAATTGATAATGTATCGGCAGTTTACGTAGATAATAGTAGCGGTATTAATCTATCTCTTGAAAATCTGAATGCCTCTGTCAAAGCACAATTGAATAAGGCTGATGGAAATATTTCCGCTAAAATAGATTTCGATAAAGCTGTCGCAAATTATTCCGACTCTACAGCTATTTATGCCCTTTTAAATACCTGTAAATTCGTTGTTGATGGCGATTTGAAAGATAATCATTTTATTGGAAATTTAAATTTACTACTTCCAAACAATACTTTCGCTTTGAATAATGATGTGTTAGCAAAGGATATAGCTCTTGCTATTGAAGCTCCACTCGAAATGAATTTCGACTTGCTGATGCTGAATTTAAAAAATGCATCTTTAAAAGTAAATGATTTTGTCGTTGATTTGGATGGAATGATGCAATTGCCTGATGATAAGGGCAATGTAAATATGGATGTGAATTTTAAAACCAATAAATGGAAGTTAGACGATTTGATTGCCTTAGTGCCGGATTGCTATAGCGATTATGTTAAAGATTTGCTTGCTTCAGGTACAATAAATCTCTCCGGCACTGCAAAGGGGGTCTATTCCGATAATTCTTTCCCTCTTATAACTGCAAATATTATCCTTAAAGATGGCAATGTTAAATATCCTGATATTCCTTATACTTTATCTGATATTAATACCGCAATAAGTGCAGATGTTAATTTAAATGATTCTGCAGTTTCTTCCGTGTTAATTAATTATCTCTCTCTATTGGCGGATAATATCTCTATTTCCGCTTCAGGAAATATTGATGATGTAATGGGAAAGATGCTTTGTGACTTGAAGTTAAATTCTTCACTCGCTTTGTCAGACCTCTCACCGGTTTTGCCTTCCGATTTACCTGTCGATATGAATGCTGATATTAAGGCTGACGTGAAAGCAAAATTTGCCCTGCAAGATGCTATTGATTTAAAACTCGAAAAGATTAATGCCCTTGCTAATATACAGTATGCTGATTTGGATGTAGTTTATAATGACAGCATTAAGGTTAAGGATACAAAAGGTGTTATTGAAATTATATTACCAAGTAAAAGTAAAAAACAAAACACTCTCTTTAAGGAGTTGGCTCAAGCCGAATTAAAGGCCACTGATTTACATTTGGTAGCTGACAATATGATGCTTAATGCAAAGGTGAATAAACCTATAATCAATATTGGTCTAGGAGAATTTTTAGATACTACAAAATTTATCTCAGCAATATGCAAATTCGATTTTGATAGATTACATGGCGCAATGGATACTATCTCTTTCGATGTCGTAAATCCTGTTGGCGATATTGTAATAATGCCTTCTGCAAAAAATAAGTCAAACCCGGCAATCAAACTTCATTATAATAGTTCTTCTCTTGATATGAATCTCGGTCGCCTCCTTGCAGTTGATACAAAGAAGATTATTATTAATGCATCTGCAGATTATGACGATAAAGAGACAAATATTCTTGCCCAATGGAATCCGGAAGCTTTTGTAGATTTTAATCAAGGTAATATCAACTATTCGGAGCTTGCCTCGGTAGTAAAAGTGCCGGAAATAAAATTCCGTTTCCGACCGAATAATTTCGATATCGAGAAGTCGCGTATTGTAATCGATGATTCGGATTTTAATCTTTCCGGTAATATTACAAACCTTAAGAATTTTATGGACGACCAAGGTTTGCTTCGCGCAAAACTGGATTTCGTCTCTGATATTACTAATGTCGACCAATTGATGGCCCTTGTAAATGGTTTCGGCTCGTCAGACACCGCACAAACACAAACGGATACCGCTCAGTTACCCGATACTGTAGATGTAAAAACTGCCGAAGGAGACCCGTTTATGGTGCCTAAAGGCGTGAGTGTCGCCTTAAATACTTCAATAAAAAACGCTATCTTTAATAGTAAGTATATACACGATGTTAATGGTAAACTTACTATACGTGATGGTGTTGCTATTGTTGAACAAATGGGCTTCACAAGCGATGCCGCCGAAATGCAACTTACCGGCCTTTATCGATCCGACCGCCGTAATCACCTCTTTTGTGGCTTAGATTTTCATCTGCTTAAAATAGATATCAAAGAGTTGATAAACCTTATACCCGCTGTCGATACCATAGTTCCTATGCTGAAATCTTTTGAGGGCAAAGCTGAATTTCATATCGCTGCTGAAACTTATTTGAATTCCTTGTACGAACCGAAAATGTCTACTTTGAGAGCTGCAGCCGCCCTAGAGGGTAAAGACTTGGTACTCCTTGATAGCGAGACTTTCTCTACTATAGCTAAATACCTAATGTTTAGTAAGAAAACCAAAAACCTTGTCGACTCTCTTTCTGTTGAGATGACGGTGTTTAGAAATGAAATAGATATTTATCCGTTCCTTATCTCTATGGATAAATGGCAAGCTGTTTTATCCGGACGTCATACCCTAGACAATAACTTTAATTACCATATTTCCCTTACCGATTGTCCGTTGCCGGTGCGACTCGGATTGGATGTTAAAGGTAATTTTGATGATATGAAATTTAAATTGGTGCCTTGCCAATATAAGGCCTTGTACAAACCGGAAAAACGTAAACCTACCGACGAACGAATATTATCTCTGAAAAAACTTATTTCCGATGCTTTAAAAGAAAATGTAAAATAGTGGTGATTTTCCGCTTTTTTTACTAACTTTGTTCTACGATAATTTTTAATAAATGCATATAATAACTATTTGTTTTATATGCATTTATTTATTTTACTATTTACTAAATTATATTCTATTATGTACTTCTTTGAATCTAATAATTGCCATAAACACCATAGGGGTAGCATAGAGGTTATTTGTGGATCGATGTTCTCAGGTAAAACGGAGGAGTTATTACGTCGATTAAAACGAGCCAAAATTGCTAAACAAAGAGTTGAAATTTTTAAACCATGCATCGATACTCGTTACTCCGAAACGGAAGTTGTCAGTCACGACCATAATGCAATACCATCTACACCCGTAGAGTCGTCTCAAAATATTATGCTTATGACAGACGAAGTGGATGTTGTAGGTATTGATGAAGCTCAATTTTTTGATATGGCAATAGTAGATGTATGTAAATATTTGGCAGATAATGGATGTAGAGTTATTGTTGCCGGACTTGATATGGATTATAGAGGAGTGCCTTTCGGACCAATGCCCGCGTTAATGGCTATTGCTGATGATGTTATTAAGGTGCATGCCGTTTGTGTACGCTGTGGTGCTCCTGCATTTATTTCGCATCGACTTGTAGCTACTGAAGGTCAGGTTTTGCTGGGGGAAACAGATAAATATGAACCTATCTGTCGCCATTGCTATAACGAATTACAACAAAATAAGGCTAATCAAGAGTAGTGGTTTTTCATTATTGTTGCTTTATGATAGTGGATGTTTGTGCGATTATTACCTGATTTTTATGAGAAGACAATAGAAATTCGGTTTCTACCATCATAATGCGTGATACAAAAAAACGTCAGCAATAAAATTTTGCTGACGTTTTTTTTATTTGTTGTCTAACTACTTGATTATGCGTTTACCTCTTCGTTATTTTCAGAAACAACATTGAGATTGATAGT
>JAEDFN010000042.1 GCA_016292775.1 Paludibacteraceae bacterium | reverse complement strand
TAATGTGATAGTACGTATTTATCAAACAGACGGATTGTGCATACGCACTGCTAAAGTGGGACTTGTAGATCCTAATGATAATATTAAAGATACTTCACATGAAGGTGGTACCGTTCTCTATTTCGAAGAAAAACACCAAATGTATATTTACGTATTTATATATGATAATAAGGTGGTGTTAAGCGGTAAATTTATTAGATAATATAATAAATCGTTGTCATAATAATTAATGCAAGAGTTTGGAATTTTCTTTCCGACTCTTGCATTTTTTGTGGCTTGTATCTCCGGTTAATATCAAGAAACATAAAGAAGGTCGATACTTAATGAAAAGTATCGACCTTATATTATACTGATGTTATTCTATAAAGTAAATTAAAATCTTAGTTGTGTTTCTGTTTTAAAGAAATTAAAAAATCAACTATCGACAGCAAAATATACCAAAGAATCATTACAGGTAGAGCATTGATTTGAAATAAGATACCTAATATTATCGTTCCAATGATAAAGATATATCTTATAGAGTTTTCTTTCCATTGAAAGTTGTGAAATTTTAAAGAAAACATCGGAAGTTCACATATCAAAAGGAAAGAGAAAACTATTACCAAAGTCAAAATAGCCCAGATAGGGAATTGCAGTAATAGATTGTTATAACAAACGGATAATCCTACCCAGAAAATTGCATTTGCAGGAGTGGCAAGGCCAATAAAAGATGAGGTTTGTCGCTCATCGATATTAAATTTTGCCAATCTGTATGCGGAAGCTAATGTGATAATAAAGCCGAGATAAGGTATATATTTATAGAATAGAGCGGAATTTGTTTCGCATAAAACGGATAGTACTTTATAAATTACCATTCCGGGCACCAAACCAAAAGTAACCATGTCGGCAAGAGAGTCGAGCTCTTTTCCGATATTCGAGCTTACTTTAAGCAATCGGGCTGTGGCTCCATCACAAAAATCAAATGCTGCTCCTATCATTAAAAATAGGAGAGCATTTGAAAAATTACCTTTATATGCAAATATTAAAGCTATTATTCCTGATAATTGATTACACAGAGTGATAATATTTGGTATTTGCTTTTTCATATATAATTATTTACAAGAGCATCTTGGTTTGAGTTGTTTGAAGAAGTCGTTACCTTTGTCATCAACAAGGATAAATGCAGGGAAGTCGACAACTTCAATTTTCCAGATAGCCTCCATACCGAGTTCCGGATACTCAACGCATTCAATGCTTTTAATATTGTTTTGAGCTAAAATAGCGGCAGGGCCACCTATAGAGCCGAGGTAGAAACCACCATGTTTCTTACAAGCGTCGGTTACTTGTTGTGAACGGTTTCCTTTTGCAAGCATAATCATACTGCCACCATGGTCTTGGAATAAGTCAACATAAGGGTCCATACGTCCCGCTGTAGTTGGTCCCATAGAGCCGCAAGGCATTCCTGCAGGAGTTTTGGCAGGACCAGCGTAATAGATAGGGTGATTCTTTAAATATTCAGGCATCGCTTCTCCACGGTCTAAACGCTCTTTGATGCGGGCGTGGGCAATGTCACGACCTACAATGATTGTACCATTTAATGATAATCTGGTGGATACCGGATATTTTGTAAGCTCTTTTAATATCTCGGACATCGGTTGGTTCAAATCAATTTTTACGGCGTCACCTTCTCCGGCATTGCGTAGTCGCTCCGGAATGTGGCGTGATGGCATGTCGTCTAATTTCTCAATCCAAATACCATCTTTATTGATTTTACATTTGATATTTCTGTCGGCAGAGCAACTTACACCCATACCGATAGGGCAAGAAGCACCATGGCGAGGCATACGTACAATGCGAATATCGTGAGCAAGATATTTTCCACCGAATTGAGCTCCAAGGCCTATTCTGTTTGCCTCTTCAAGAACCTCTTTTTCCAATTCTACATCACGGAATGCACGGCCATACTCGTTTCCGGTTGTAGGAAGTTCATCGTAATAGTGTGTAGATGCTAATTTTACTGTCAATAAGTTTTTCTCTGCAGAAGTACCACCTATACAGAAAGCAATATGGTATGGAGGACAAGCCGCAGTACCTAAAGTCTTGATTTTTTCTATAAGGAAAGGAACAAGAGTTTTTGGGTTTAATATAGCTTTTGTTTCTTGATAGAGGTATGTTTTATTGGCAGATCCACCACCTTTGGTTACACAGAGGAATTTATATTCCATTCCTTCTGTTGCTTCTATGTCAATTTGTGCAGGAAGATTACATTTTGTATTTACTTCATCATACATGTTGAGAGGTGCGTTTTGTGAGTAACGCAAGTTCTCTTGTGTGTAGGTGTTGTATACTCCTTTGGATAGAGCCTCTTCATCGCAATAGCCGGTCCATACATGTTGTCCTTTTTCTCCATGGATAATGGCAGTACCGGTATCTTGGCACAAAGGAAGTTGACCTTTGGCAGCCACTTCCGCATTGCGTAAAAAGGTAAGAGCTACGTATTTGTCATTGTCACTTGCTTCCGGATCATCCAATATCTTGGCTACTTGTTTGTTGTGCTCTTCACGAAGCAAAAAAGATACATCACGAAACGCTGTTTGTGCCATTAAAGTCAATCCTTCCGGAGCTACTTTTAATATCGGATTACCTTCAAATTCACTCACTGATACATAATCTTTAGTGAGAAGATAATAATTGGTCTTGTCTTCTCCCAATGGGAAAAGAGGTTGATAATGAAATTCTTCCATGATAAAGTGATTTAATTATTTTTTTATTGATTCTATTTTCGTCTCCATTGAGTGTTGAGGTTTGTTGTTTTCCATCTCACATGTACCTGTGAATTTGGCTTGAGGCTCAATGATTAATACTTTAGTCTTGATCTCGCCCAATATAGAAGAGGTGGATTTTAATGAAAGGGTGTCACTAACATTAATTTTTCCATTGATATTACCCATTATTTCGGCGTTGTTGCAAGTAATATTACCATTGATAATACCATTTGTGCCTACTACAATCTTGCCTTTGCAGATTAAATCTCCCTCAATATTTCCGTCAATTCTAATGTCGTTATCAGCCGTTATTGTGCCAATAATTTTTGTGCCGGAGGCTATTACATTGTGTGTCAATCCGGTATTTATAATTTCTTTTGCCATATCTGATTTTATTTATATGCGGTTTACATTGCAAAGGTAATATTTTTATTTCATAATGGCAAATCGCCGAAAAACATCATCTTTATACAACGAAATAAAAATTATTGGATTATTGTTTGTAATTTCAGTTCAATAAGAATTTTTGAAAAGACTAATATTATTTACACGTTTTGTCGACACCAAAAACGTGAGTGTCGATAATATTAAATGGTTTAACATAATTGCATCCGCTAAAGCCGTTAATATCTTCTGTGGATATAAGGCAGTTGAATGATCTTAAATATCTGATTGATAGTGTGGTATAGCTCCAATGCCAAGGTTCTGATTTGTATCCCGTGCGATAGGTATCATCAGTGTATGGTTGGTTAAATCCATACTTTGGAGCATTTTCTTTTAGCCATTTATATGCTTTTTGACCCGATTCGGTATCCCAATATTGGTTTTCTACAGATATAAAATCCAAGTCCGTACCCCAATGATGCCGAGATGTACCCGGCATTGAAGAGTATTCCATTATTTTTTTTACTTTTACAGAGTCATTACCTTGAGTGTTTTTCCACTTTCTTTCCCAAATGTTTTTTTGAGAATTAAAGTTCCTGGTACATGAAATTATCGTCAGTTTAATACCACACTTTTCCGCCTCTTTATACATTTTTTTGTACGCGTTATATACCTCTTTTTGAATGTATACGGATTCTTTATCTGTGTATTTCGACTCGATTTCGGTGAAGTTTGTGTCGTTCTTCGGTTCGAATTTACCCAATAAAAAAGATTTGGTGATTGGAGTACCTCCATATAATATGCCCGAAATACACATTATTAAGACTATAATTATTGATTTCTTCATGCTTATTTTACTTACATTTTATTACTAAAACTATGATACAAAGGTATAAAAAAATTTTATTCGGCTTATTAATAAATGAAAAAATTAATTTATTCCCTATACAAAAAATATTGTAGGTTTTTTATGAACAAATTACATTTTGATTAAAAATTTATTTGTAACTTTGCAACGGGAGTTTGCGTATACTCCAATCAATAGAATTCGTCTTTCTTTTTTAGATTGATTATTATGGAAGTAACAAAGCAAATAAAGAAGTTTTTTAATAAATATAATTCTAAAGAGAAAATATTAGTTACCGGCGGATTGGGATATATTGGTTCTCATACCGTTGTGGAATTGATAGAAGCGGGATACGAGATTTTTATTGTGGATAATCTTGTGAATTCCAATATCGAAGTGCTGAACGGAATAAAAGAGATTACCGGAGTAAAACCCGTTTTTGAGAATATAGATTGTACGGATTATGTAGCTATGGATAGGTTCTTTTCAAAGCATGAGGGTATTAAGGCAATAATCCATTTTGCCGCTCTCAAGGCTGTTGGAGAATCGGTTGAGAATCCGTTGGCTTATTATAGAAATAACGTTATCTCATTGGTTAATGTGTTGGAGTTGATGCCAATACATAAGGTTGAGGGTATAGTTTTTTCTTCTTCTTGTACCGTATATGGTCAGCCGGATCACTCCCCTGTATCAGAAGATACTCCGCTCCAAAAAGCTGTTTCACCATATGGAAATACCAAGCAGATATGCGAAGATATCATCACCGACACAGTGAAAGCCAATCCGAATATTTGTAGTGTAATGCTTCGCTATTTTAATCCTATCGGAGCTCACCCTTCTGCATTGATAGGGGAATTACCTAATGGAGTTCCATCCAATTTATTGCCTTTTATCTCTCAAACAGCTGCCGGAATACGCAAGAAATTGAGCGTATTTGGAAATGATTATAATACCCCTGACGGCTCATGTATCCGCGATTATATCAATGTAATGGATTTGGCAGACGCCCATGTCGCCGCCCTTCGTCGTATTCTTGACCATAATGTAGAAGGTGTGGAAATATATAATGTGGGTACCGGAAAAGGATTGTCGGTTTTGGAAATCCTTTCTACTTTTGAGAAGGTTAATGAGGTGAAAGTGCCATGCGAAATAGTAGGTCGTCGCTCCGGAGACATCGAGCAGATTTGGGCAGACCCGTCAAAAGCAAATAAAGTGCTGAACTGGGAGGCAAAAGTTTCGCTCGAAGATACATTGAAGTCCATTTGGAAATGGCAGCTTCATCTTTCTGAAAATGAAGAAAATAAAGAGAAGGTTAAAGGTGGTGTTAAAATGTCGAGTTTACTACATGGCAGTTAATACTTTTTAGTTTTCTTTTTTTTTGCTATAAAACGAATAATTAATAATAAATAATAATTCATTAACTAAAAATTTTATTTTATGACTTGGTTATCAAGTTCTTCTATCGGAAGAAAAGTAGTAATGAGCGTTACAGGAACTGCTTTGGTATTGTTCCTTTTATTTCACGCTACAATGAACATCTTCTCAATAACAGATGCATTGTTTGGAGTGGAGTATTACAACGCTATTTGTGAGTTTTTAGGTGCAAATTGGTATGCTCTTATCGCCACTGTAGGCCTTGCCTTTTTGGTTGTTGTTCATATCGTTTATGCATTTATCATTTCACTGCAAAATTATCGCGCACGCGGTCGTGAACGTTATGCAGTAACAGATCGCCAAAAAGAAGTTGAATGGGCATCTAAAAACATGCTCGTTCTCGGTGTAATCATCGTTCTTGGTATTGGTCTTCACTTGTTCAACTTCTGGGCAAAAATGCAATGCGTGGAATTAGGCCATATGTTGGGTTGTGAAGTAGATTCAACAGCTTTGGCTAATGCTACAAATGGAGTGCTCCTTATTAAAGACACTTTTGCTAACCCTGTTTACGTAGTTCTCTACCTCGTATGGTTGGCAGCTCTTTGGTTCCACTTGACCCACGGTGTATGGTCTGCTCTTCATACATTGGGATGGAACAATAATATTTGGATGCCACGCGTAAAATGCATCGCTAATATTATCTCTACCATCGTAGTGTTAATGTTTGCTTTGGTTGTAGTATTCTATTTCTGCGCTAGTTTCTGCTGCTGTGGCGCTGCATGCTAATCAATTTGTTTAATCAATAATACAATATAATATGGCTAAAATCGAAGAATTACTTAAAGGTGATATCATCACTGCTAAGGTTCCTGAGGGTCCATTGGCTGAAAAATGGACAAATTATAAAGCTCACCAGAAATTGGTGAACCCTGCCAATAAACGCCGCTTGGATATTATCGTAGTTGGTACCGGACTTGCCGGAGCTTCTGCTGCTGCATCGCTCGGCGAAATGGGATTCAATGTCCTCAACTTCTGTATTCAAGATTCTCCTCGCCGCGCTCACTCTATCGCTGCTCAAGGAGGTATTAATGCCGCTAAAAACTATCAAAACGATGGCGACTCTGTATATCGTCTTTTCTACGATACTATCAAAGGAGGTGACTATCGCGCTCGTGAAGCTAACGTCTATCGTCTTGCAGAAGTGTCTAACTCTATTATCGACCAATGTGTTGCCCAAGGTGTGCCTTTCGCTCGCGAATATGGCGGTTTGCTTGATAACCGCTCTTTCGGTGGCGCACAAGTTAGCCGTACTTTCTATGCTAAAGGTCAAACAGGCCAACAATTGCTTTTAGGCGCATACTCAGCTTTGAGCCGTCAAGTGAATAAAGGCACTGTTAAACTTTATACTCGTTACGAAATGCTCGACGTTGTAATTATCGATGGTCGTGCTCGTGGTATTATTGCTCGTAACCTTGTTACCGGTGCTATCGAACGCTTTGCAGCTCACGCTGTCGTTATCGGTACCGGTGGTTATGGTAATACTTTCTTCCTCTCTACTAACGCAATGGCTTCTAACGGCTCCGCCGCTTTCCAATGCTACAAAAAAGGTGCTTGGTTTGCTAACCCTTGTTTCGCTCAAATTCACCCTACTTGTATCCCTGTTCACGGTTCTTTCCAATCAAAACTTACTTTGATGTCTGAATCATTACGTAACGATGGTCGTATCTGGGTGCCTAAGAAGAAAGAAGATGCCGAAGCTATCCGCGCAGGAAAGAAAAAACCTACTGATATTCCTGACGAAGATCGTGACTTCTACTTGGAGCGTCGTTATCCTGCATTCGGTAACCTCGTGCCTCGTGACGTTGCTTCTCGTGCCGCTAAAGAGCGTTGCGACGCTGGATTCGGTGTAAATGCTACCGGCCTCGCCGTTTATCTCGACTTTAAATACGCTATCCAACGCCTCGGCCGTGACGTTGTTGCCGCTCGTTATGGTAACTTATTCCAAATGTATGAGAAAATCGTTGACGATAATCCTTACGAAACTCCAATGATGATTTTCCCTGCTATCCACTATACTATGGGTGGTATTTGGGTAGACTACGAACTCCAAACTTCTATTCAAGGTCTCTTTGCTATCGGTGAAGCAAACTTCTCTGATCACGGTGCTAACCGCCTCGGTGCTTCCGCCCTTATGCAAGGTCTTGCTGATGGTTATTTCGTTCTCCCTTATACTATTCAAAATTACCTTTCAGATCAAATCCAAGTGCCTAGATTCTCTACCGATCGCCCTGAATTCGAAGAGGCTGAAAAAGCTATCAAAGATAAAATCGATCGCTTGATGAAGATTCAAGGTAAACACTCTGTTGATAGCATCCACCGCGAACTCGGTCTCGTAATGTGGGAATTCGTTGGTATGGGACGTACAGCAGAAGGTTTGAAGAAAGCTATCGAACGCATCCAAGAAATCAGAAAAGAATTCTGGTCAGATGTATTCATCCCAGGTAAGAAAGACGACTTTAACGTAGAACTCGAAAAAGCTCTCCGCCTTGCAGACTTTATTGAAATAGGCGAACTTATGGCTCGCGATGCTCTTGTTCGTGAAGAGTCTTGCGGTGGTCACTTCCGCGAAGAATATCAAACTCCGGAAGGTGAAGCCCTCCGTCAAGATGATAAATTCTCTTTCGTTTCTTGCTGGCAATATGAAGGCGAAGGAAAAGAACCTAAGATGTATAAAGAGCCTCTTGATTACGAATTCGTAGTACGTCAAACCCGTAACTATAAAGCATAAAAAGACATGGAAAAAACAATAAATATTAAAGTAAAAGTTTGGCGTCAAGCAGGACCTAAAGCCCCTGGCGCTTTCGAAACTTATGAGTTGAAAAATATTTCAACAGATAGTTCGTTCCTTGAGATGCTCGACGTACTCAATGAACAACTTATTAAAGAACGTAAAGAACCGGTTGCTTTCGACCACGATTGCCGCGAAGGTATCTGCGGTATGTGTTCTCTTTATATTAATGGTCACCCTCATGGACCGGACTCTGCAGTTACTACTTGCCAATTGCATATGCGTAAGTTCAAAGATGGTGAAACTATTACTATAGAACCATGGCGTTCTCACGCTTTCCCTGTAATTAAAGACTTGGTAGTAGACCGTCGCGCTTATGATAAAATCATGCAAGCCGGTGGTTATGTATCAGTAAATACAGGTGGTGTTCCTGATGCTAATGCAATTCCAATCTCTAAAGTTGCTGCCGACGAGGCTATGGATGCCGCTTCTTGTATCGGTTGTGGTGCTTGCGCCGCTGCTTGTAAAAACGGCTCCGCTATGCTTTTCGTAGCTGCTAAAGTAAGCCAATTAGCTCTCCTCCCTCAAGGTAAAATCGAAGCCGCTCGTAGAGCTAAAGCTATGTTGGGTAAAATGGACGAACTCGGATTCGGTAACTGTACAAATACAGGCGCTTGCGCTGCCGAATGCCCTAAATCTGTTTCTCTTAGCCACATCGCTCGCCTTAATAGAGAGTTCATCTGTGCTAAATTAGCCGATTAATTTTTTATTTAATATCTCGAGGATGCACTGCTTGTGCATCCTCATTTTTATTTATTTTGCTATATTTTTGTCGATTATGTTATCCTCTATTTTACAGATGATAACAATGTGTAAACTTTGTTTATTTTAGTGTAAATAATCCTCATTTTCGTGTTTTATACATGAAATTATTAGTACCTTTGCACATCGATTGACGTCGAATTTTTTGTAAATGGAGAAAAAAATAATAGAATATTTAAATAGTAAGAACTATTATGATTTTACACCTAAAGCTGCTTTTTTTGATATGGATGGTATCCTCTTTGATTCTATGCCTTATCATGCTAAAGCTTGGGTGAAAGTGATGAATGAAGAAAATATCCCTTTTTCTCTCGAAGATGCTTATATCAATGAGGGAAGAACCGGTGCCGATACTATAAACTATTTCTTCAATTATTATAAAGGTAGAGTGGCTACCGATGAAGAAATTAAATCTATTTATGCCCGTAAAGCGGAATATTTTGCTCAGAACTATAAGGTAAAAAGAATTTTAAATGCCAATAGATTTGTAAAAAGACTTCAACACGATGGTTTGCAAATCTTTCTTGTTACCGGTTCTGCCCAAGGTTCTCTTCTCGATGTTCTCAACGAATTCTATCCAAAAGTATTCGATAGAGAACATATGATTACCGCTTATGACGTGAAAAATGGAAAACCGAATCCGGAACCTTATCTAAAAGCTTTGGAAAAATCCGGATGCAAACTTAACGAGGTTTTTGCTGTAGAGAATGCACCCCTCGGTGTGCGTTCCGCTGTTAGTGCCGGCCTTTTTACTCTCGCTGTTAATACCGGCATTCTTAATGATTCCGTACTTGTTGACGAACTGAAGAATAGTGGAGTGTTGATGAATAGCTTTGCAGATGTTTTAAAATTTTATAACTATTTTTCTCGACCTACTATATTATAATATGCAGCAGGTGAAATTATTGCTTTGTATCTTTTGTTTTTTAACAACTCCTTTTATCTATCCATGTGCGGTAGATGTAGATTCTGTTATTACGAATGTCGTAGCTAATGGAGATTCTTTAAATAAACAAGATAAACAAAGGTTGTCTACTTATTTTCAGCAGTATCTGGATGCTGATTTGAGTGCCGAGGATGAACCACATATGTTGGATAAGAAAAAAATGGAACCCATTGACTATATCCCACAGGTTCATGCCACTATCCGTACTAAATACGAGTATACCCCCGTATTTAATGCCCATAGATTCCAACTCCGTAACGCAAGAGTTTCACTGGTCGGAAATGTTCACCCTATTGTCGCTTATAAAGCGGAAGTAGACCTTTCTGATGTTACTGTTTTTAAGGTGACGGATATGTTTGTCGATGTTATGCCGGTAAAAGGGCTGGATTTAATATTGGGACAGATGAAGATTCCAATCTCGACAGATAACCTTCGTTCTCCTCATGTTCAATATTTTGCTAATAGGTCGTTTATCGTAAAACAAATGTCGGGTATAGCGAGCGTGGGCTTCGTTGCCTCTTATAGCGCAAAACAATGGTTCCCCGTTACTGCTTGGCTCGGCGTTTTTAATGGCGGATCGATAAAACAACAATCCGAATGGCAGAAACACCTCTCTTACTCCGCTCGATTACTCTTCGAAACGTCGAAGTACTTTAATTTTGACATCAATTATTTATACTGTAACCCCGAAAATCTTGGTATGCACCTCGTGGATGTAAATCTTAGAACCGACTTCTGCCGTGCTCATATCGAAACCGAGGCTATGTATAAAATTTATGATAATAAGGCGCTTAAACCTACATTGGGTTTCCTTGCTCAAGCTTTTTACGACTTGAAACTACCTAAAGTGTTTGAGCACCTCCGATTTCTTATCAGGTATGATATGATTACCGACGATTGCGACGGTTTTATCAACGATGAAGGTGTTTACCCTATTAATGATATAGCCCGACATCGTATTACAGCCGGCTTAACTCTTAGATTGCCAAAACCGGTTTTCGCTGAATTGCGTTTGAATTACGAAAAATATTTTTATAAAGACGCCACCCTTGCAAATCCAAGCGATGTGGATAAACTCGTTATTGAGTTGGTGGCTCGTTTTTAATGAATTAATTAAAGAAGAGATAAACTTAATTTTTAAAATTAAATATCATGTATAACGATTTTCAAAACTATCTTTCTGCCGAATTGGAATCAATTAAAGAGGCAGGACTTTATAAAAACGAGCGTTTGATTTGCTCCGCTCAAAGTGCAGAAATTACCGTTGCCGGTAAAACTGTGTTAAACTTCTGTGCAAACAACTATTTAGGTCTTGCAAATCATCCTGCTTTGATCGAAGCTGCAAAAAAAGCTATGGATGAAAGAGGTTATGGTATGTCTTCCGTACGCTTTATCTGTGGTACTCAAGACCGTCACAAAGATTTAGAGAAAGCTATAGCTAACTTCTTCGGCACCGAAGACACTATTCTTTATGCCGCTTGTTTCGATGCTAATGGTGGTGTGTTCGAACCGCTTCTCGGTCCTGACGATGCTATTATTTCTGATGCTTTAAACCACGCTTCTATTATCGATGGTGTTAGATTGTGTAAAGCTCAAAGATTTAGATATGCTAATGCCGATATGGCAGACCTTGAAGAGCAATTAAAAGCCGCTCAAAAATGCCGTTTCCGCCTCATCGTTACCGACGGTGTATTCTCTATGGATGGTAATGTTTGCCCTCTCGATAAAATTTATGAATTGGCAAATAAATATAATGCTATGGTGATGATCGACGAATCTCACTCTGCCGGCGTTGTTGGTAAAACAGGTCGTGGTGTTACAGAACTTCACAACCTCCGTGGTAAAGTAGAAATCATTACCGGTACTCTCGGTAAAGCATTCGGCGGCGCTGTAGGTGGCTTTACTACCGGTAAAAAAGAGATTATCGATATGCTTCGTCAACGCTCTCGCCCTTACTTGTTCTCAAACTCTTTACCTCCTATGGTTGTTGCTGCAGGTATTAAAATGTTCCAAATGATGGACGAGACTAACGAACTCCAAGATAAATTACACGCTAATACCGACTATTTCCGTGAGAAAATGCTCGCAGCCGGTTTCGATATAAAACCAACTCAATCTGCAATTTGCGCTGTAATGCTTTACGATGCAAAACTTTCTCAAATTATGGCTGCTCGTCTGCAAGAAGAGGGTATCTATGTTACCGGTTTCTTCTATCCTGTAGTGCCTAAAAATGAAGCCCGTATCCGTGTGCAAATCTCTGCCGCTCACGAACGTGAACACCTTGATAAATGTATCGCCGCATTTACCAAAATCGGTAAAGAACTTGGCGTGATTAAATAATAGTCTGTCTTTTAATTTATAATAAAATGAAAGCCTTAGTAAAAAAAGAGGCAAAAAAAGGTATTTGGATGGAAGATGTTCCAATGCCTAAGGTCGGTGTTAACGACGTCCTCATTAAAATCAAAAAAACTGCAATCTGCGGTACAGACCTCCATATCTATAAATGGGATGAATGGAGTCAAAAAACAATAAAAACTCCGATGACTATCGGTCATGAATACGTTGGTATCGTTGCTGAAGTTGGTGCAGGAGTGCAAAATATAAAAGTAGGTGACAGAGTTACCGGCGAAGGCCATATCGCTTGTGGTCACTGCCGTAACTGCCGTCGCGGTAAAAAACATATCTGCGAAAATAGTATTGGTGTAGGCGTAAATAGAGACGGCGCTTTTGCTGAATACCTCTGTATCCCTGAGTCTAATGTAGTCAAATTGGATGATAGAATATCTGATGATATGGCTGCAATTATGGACCCGTTCGGTAATGCAACGCATACAGCACTCTCTTTCCCTTTGCTCGGAGAGGATGTTCTTATCACAGGTGCCGGACTTATCGGTACTATGGCTACCGCTATCGCCCGATTTGCAGGTGCTAAGAGTGTCGTTGTTACCGATTTGAACGACTATCGCCTCGATATCGCTCGTAAAATGGGTGCCACTCTCACTGTTAACGCTACTAAAGGCGAAACTATCGAGGGCGCTATGAAACAACTCGGTATCCGCGGTTTTGATGTCGGACTCGAAATGTCAGGCTCTCCTATCGCTTTCCGTGATATGGTAGCACACATGTATAACGGCTCTAAAATAGCTCAACTCGGTATCCTACCTCCTACAACTACTGTAGATTGGAGCGAAATAATTTTTAAAGCCCTCACTATTAAGGGTATATATGGACGTGAAATGTGGGAAACTTGGTATAAAATGGAACAGATGATTGTTTCCGGATTAGACCTTACCCCTGTTATCACTCACCATTTCCCTATTGATGATTTCCAAAAAGGCTTCGATGTTATGGAGTCAGGCCTTTGCGGTAAAGTTATCCTTGATTGGGAGAAATAATATTATTCTAATATATTTTTGGCTGTTTGGATTTTATATTCAAACAGCCTTTTTTAGTGTGATTGTTGATGTTAATAATAAACTTTCCTTTTTTACGTTAGTCTTAATATAAGATATTATTATTAAAACAATCTATTATTGCTGTTTTTATGAAACGTATACTTCTTTTGATTTTATTCTTTGCATTGCTCTCTGTAGGAGTTAATGGTCAAGTTTTTTCTATCGGTGCTAAAGCCGGCTATAGTACCGTACTCGAAGATAATCAATCTTTTAAAAACCTTTTCGACGTTAAAACAAATTTGCAAAATGGTTTTAATGCCGGATTGTTTTTAAGAATTGGTCGCAGATTTTTTGCCCAACCCGAAGTAAATTATAATTTCCTCTCTTATGTGAAAACTATTGAATATGCAGGTGGTGAAGTGAAAACTTTAGGGTATAAGAATAACACTATCGACGTGCCCGTATTGTTGGGTATCAGTGCTGTAAATTTGGAAAAATTTAAATTGAGAATTATGGTGGGACCGAAATTCAGCTTTGATGTCGGATCTACTAATAACGAAGAGTTCTCTTCTGAATCTATCCGTCCTACACGATTAGGCCTTGATTGCGGATTGGGTTTTGACTTTTGGAGAGTGACTTTAGATGCTCGATATACTATCTTGCCGGATTTATATAAGTATAAGGATGAAAATGGTAATACATTAAGCCATACGCCGGTGAACTCTTTTATGGTTACACTCGGCGTACGGATATTTGGTAATAATATGTAATATTATTGCTTACATCTTCTCCGGCATCTCTATGCCGAGGAGTGACATGCCCGATTCAATGACTTTTACGGTACATGCAGATAGCATCAATCGCATATTCATTGTTTCGGCATTTTCTTCTTTTAATATTGGGGATGTTTGGTAGAATTGATTGTATTCTTTTACCAAATCATATACATAATTGGCAATGAGTGCCGGTGAAAAGTCTTTTCCGGCTTGCTCTACTATCGATGGGTATGAGGTGAGATTTTGTATTAACGATACCTCTTTCTCTTGAAGTGTAATGCCTTTTACCTCTTTAACCTCTATACCTTGCTCTGATGCTTTACGCAAAATTGATTTTATTCTCGCACATGTATATTGAATGAAAGGACCGGTATTTCCGTTGAAATCAATAGATTCTTCCGGATTGAAAGTCATATTCTTCTTTGGATCTACCTTTAAAATAAAGTATTTCAAAGCACCTAAGCCTACCATACGATTGATATTGTCAATCTCTTCTTTTGTGCAATTTTCCAATTTGCCCAAAGCTGCGGAAGTTTGAGCCGCTTCTTCTATCATACCATCCATCAAATCGTCGGCATCTACTACCGTACCTTCGCGACTCTTCATCTTTCCATTTGGCAATTCCACCATGCCGTAAGAGAAATGTACAAGCTCTTTTCCCCATTTAAATCCTAATTTATCTAAAAGCAAAGAGAGTACCTGGAAATGGTAATTTTGCTCGTTGCCAACTACATACACCATCTTGTCGATAGGGTAGTCTTGATAGCGAAGTTTGGCAGTTCCTATATCTTGCGTCATATATACGGAAGTGCCGTCGGAGCGAAGAAGTAATTTCTCATCCAAACCATCTGACGTTAAATCAGCCCATACGGAACCATCTTCTCTACGATAGAAAATGCCTTTTTTTAGTCCCTCTTCAACTTTTTCTTTCCCTTCGAGGTATGTGTTTGATTCGTAATAAATCTTGTCGAAATCCACTCCAAGGCGTTTGTATGTTTCATCAAATCCTGCATATACCCATTCGTTCATCATCTGCCATAAACTACGTATTTCAGGGTCGTTTTGTTCCCATTTTAACAGCATAGCTTGAGCCTCTTTCATTAATGAAGAATTGGCTTTTGCTTCGTCTTCCGACATACCTTTTGCTTGTAACTCTTTGAGCTCTGCCTTGTAATGCTTGTCAAATTCCACGTAGTATTTACCAATCAAATGGTCGCCCTTCATACCGGTACTTGCAGGTGTTTCTCCATTGCCGTATTTCAACCATGCCAACATCGATTTACAGATGTGTATTCCCCTGTCGTTGACAATATTGGTTTTTACTACTTTCCAACCATTCGCTTTCTGAATTTGAGAAATAGAGTAGCCGAGTAAATTATTACGTACGTGGCCTAAATGAAGCGGTTTGTTAGTGTTCGGAGATGAGTATTCTATCATCATTAACGGCGACTCCGGAGTCTCTTCTTTTGTGCCGTATTTCTTGTCGTTATATATGTTATTTAACGTGGAAATCCAATTATCTTTTGAAATACTTAGATTTAAAAATCCTTTTATTACATTGTATTTGTCAACGATGTCGGTATTCTCTGTAAGCCATTGCCCAATTTCATTGCCAATAACTTCGGGTTGTTTGCGGGCAGTTTTTGTGAAAGGGAAGACCACTAAGGTAATGTCGCCCTCAAAATCGCTCTTGGTTTTTTGTAATTGAATGCCATTTTCCGCTACTTCTATACCATATAACGATTTTACAGCATCAACTACAGCCTTTGAAATATTCTCTTCAATGTTCATATATCTCTAAGTATTAATAAATTGCAAATTAAATAAAAATTACTTTTTATACATATTTGAAAGAATGCAAAGTTACAAAAAAATACTGATATTCCATTGCTATTAAGAAAAAGTAGATGAATTTATATAGAATTTTAATGGAA